>JAJFGX010000115.1 GCA_021775895.1 Alphaproteobacteria bacterium
TAAAACAAGCAAAACATGATGGCTCTATGTTGCATATGGAATTACTTAACATTAGACGTGATGTACAAAAGAATATTATAACCGCTTGGCAAGATTTGTTGGTTATGCAGTCGGAGAAAAAAACTCGTGAAGCTCAACTTGATGCAACAAAAGTTGCCTTTGATGGCACTAAAGAAGAGTTTTACTTAGGTGGACGAACCACACTCGATGTCTTGGACGCAGAAAAAGAAAAACTTGAGGCTGATATTGCACTCATAACAGCAAAACACGATGTTATTCTGGCTAAATTTAAATTGCTTAATGCAACAGGGCAATTAAACCTAGAAAACCTAAAGAAAATTATGTAATTAAAAGGCGTTTTGGTCTTTCAGGCATAAGCATTGAAAAAGAGTTAAAATGTGATTATACTATTTTACTGACTGTTAAATATTAATATCATTCACTAGTTTCATTAATAAGGGTGTTTAAAATTATGGGTAGAAAAAAAGATGCCGTTCCACCTGTTGGGGCAAGAGCTAAGCGTATGCAAGCAAGAGCAGCTTTAAAACAACAACAATTTGGTAAAGGTTATGGCTCTGGTGCTGGTTCTGAATCTGAAGAGCCACAAAAAGTGCAAATTACTCTAATTTTATTTATGAGTATTGCTATGGCTTTCTTATTTATTGAGCAAGGAGTATTTGATCAATATTCTAGAATTATAACAGGTAATTCATTTATTGATCAGTTAATAATCGGGCCAGGAGAGCCTATATTTTTTAATAATGAAATAATCGACAAAGCAATAGTTTCTATTGTTAGAGGCTTAATACTTTTTTTAATTGCAGGAATATTCCCATTTTCAGCCAAGCTATATTCAAAGATTACAGACAATACAAAAACTAATATCTTTGTTTTGCATTGGGGTGCTTTGGTTGTAGTTCCATTTATTGCTTATATATTAATATCTTCTATTATTCCGATAGTTACTGAATTAATTGATCTTATACTTTACTAATTTTTGGAGATAATAAATAACAATGACTGAATATACACCACCCTTACAAGATATATTTTTTGTGCTAGAGCATGTTGTTGGATTTGAGGATCTGCCAAAATCAAATGAAGATATTGATAATGATTTAGCTTTTACAGTATTAGAAGAAGCAGGAAAACTGGCTGCAGAGGTTTGGTCACCATTAAATGAAAATGGTGATAAAAACGGTGCAAAAATAACAGATAATAAAGTTATTCCAACTAAAGGCTTCAAAGATGCATACTTACAATTTGTTGATGGTGGCTGGAATGCTGTTGCTTTTGATGATGCATATGAAGGGCAAGACATGCCTTGGTGCTTGGCTATGGCTACAGCTGAAATGTGGCAGTCTGCCAATTTATCTTTAAGTCTATGCCCTCTTTTAACTCATGCTGCAATTGAAGCAATCCATAAACATGGTAATGATGAGCAAAAAGAGAAATATTTACCAAATTTAATTTCAGGCACTTGGACTGGAACGATGAATCTTACAGAATCTCAGGCTGGAACTGATCTATCTGCCATTCGTACTACAGCAAAAAAAGATGGCGAGTTCTATCGAATTACAGGACAAAAAATATTCATTACTTTTGGTGACCATGACTTTACTGATAATATTATCCACCTTGTGCTTGCTCATGTTGATGGTATGGAGCATGGAAACAGGGGGCTTGGACTGTTTATTATACCAAAGTATTTGGTTAATGATGATGGCTCTTTAGGGGATCGTAATGATGTGTACCCCGTATCTTTGGAGCATAAATTAGGCATTCATGGCTCACCTACTTGTGTGATGAACTATGGTGATAATGATGGGGCTATTGGCTATTTAGTTGGCGAAGAGGGCAAAGGTCTTCACAATATGTTTACAATGATGAACAACGCTCGCATTTCTGTTGGACAACAAGGTGTTGCTGTTTGTGAGCGTGCATATCAGCATGCTCTTGCCTATGCAAAGGAACGTGTCCAATGTGGTATGCTTGGAGATAAATCTAACGATGATGTTGCTATTATCGAGCATATGGATATAAAACGTACACTAATGACTATGAAGTCATATACTGAGGCAGCTAGGGCTTTGGCATTGTATGCTGGCGGTATGATTGATCGTGCTAGAAATTCATCTAATGATGATGCTAAAAAAGTTGCACAAAATCGAGTGAATTTAATGACTCCATTGGTTAAAGCATGGTGTACTGATTTATCGGTTGAAATTGCCTCTGCTGGTATCCAAATTCACGGTGGAATGGGTTATGTCGAAGAAACGGGGGCTGCACAATATTATCGTGATGCTAGAATCCTACCAATTTATGAAGGAACTAATGGTATACAGTCCAATGATTTGGTGTTTAGAAAGCTTTTGGGTGATAAAGGCTCTGAAATGCAGAAATTCATTGAAGAAATCAAGCAAATTACCGAAGAGTTATCTTGCCAAAATGATGAGGTGCTAAGCTCTATATCTAAACAATTAAAAACATCAGTTAATTATCTTGAGCTAAGTACAAAATGGATATTAGAAACTGGAGCAAATGATTTAAATAGCGTTGCTGTAAGTGCTGTTCATTACTTAAAGCAAAGCTCTAATATTGCTGGTGGTTATATGATGGCAAAAATGGCTTTATCTGCACATAGTCTTTTGCAGAGTGCTAGCAATGATAATGAAGAATTTTTAAAAACAAAGTTAATCACTGCTAGGTTTTTTGCAGAATCTTTATTGCCTCAAGTAAATAGTCTTACAGAAGTCATTACATCTGGAAGCAATTCCGTATTAGAAATAGCCAATGAGCAATTCTGAAACTAATATAAATTCTGCCTATCAAAAGCTTTTGGATTCAAATGAACTACATGAAGATTCCATTCAAAATAATATTGTCCAGCATTTTTCCAGATTACAAAATGAGTTATTAAACAAAAAACAACAATCATTTTTTGGCTCTATATTTAAAAGAAGTAATAATCAGAAGCATATAAAAGGTATTTATTTACATGGCGGCGTTGGAAGAGGGAAAACTTTCCTGATGGACTTATTCTTTAACACAACAAAAATTAAGAAAAAACACAGAGTCCATTTCCATGCTTTTATGCTTGATGTTCATAGTCAGCTATATCAAAGGCGTGATGGCAAAATTGAGATGTTATATAATAAAGATAGTGCAATTTTGGACTATGCCGAGCATATAGCAAAAGAGTACAGATTACTGTGTTTTGATGAGCTACATGTAAAAGATATTACAGATGCAATGATTTTATCTAGGTTATTTAGTAAGCTTATTGAGCTTGGAGTTGTGGTCGTTTTTACTTCTAACTTTGATGTTGATGACCTTTATAAAAATGGATTACAACGAGAACTATTTTTGCCATTTATAGCTCTAATAAAACAAAATCTTAATATAATACACATGCAATCAGATAAAGATTATCGTTTAAACCTTGCTTGGGCTGAAGGCACATGGTGCACACCCTTAACTGAAGATACAAATAAAAAACTAGAAGATATTTTTGATGTGTTAACAGCAGGAAAAGAAAAACAAGATAGATTAGTTTCTGTAAAGGGGCGTGAAATTACGGCATATCAAAGTACTAATGAAGTAGCTAAATTTGATTTTTCAGAGCTATGTGTTAAAGCTAGAGGTGCTGTCGATTATTTAGAGCTTTGCAGGCATTTTGATACTATAGTTTTAACTAATGTACCTAGGCTAAATGATGAGTTAAGAAATGAAACTCGCCGATTTATGATTCTAATTGATACGCTCTATGAGAAAAAGAAGCATTTGATAGTCTCTGCTGAGACAGAATTAAGCCAACTTTATGCTGGTAAAGAAAATAGCTTTGAATTTGACCGTACATTGAGTAGGCTACAAGAAATGCAATCTAAAGAGTACTGGGAAAATTAATGCTATATATACGCTATATTTTATCTATGATGATAATTCTTGTTGCTACAGGCTGTGCAGCGCCGCAAACTGTACGCCCATCTGTTAGCCAAAAAGCTATTGCACACGAGGCTATAGAGCAACAAAAGCTACTTTATAAACGCTCTAAAAATGATAGTGCAAGGGTCGCACATATATCATTCCCTTTATTAACCAGAAATGCAGAATTCTGCGGTAAAAAAGTCATAGCTATGGACGGTATCACCGCATGGACAATTGATCTTTTTAAAGGGGCTGAGCAACGTGCTATTCGTGAACTATATGGGCTAGGCTTGCCTGTGACTATTAGCAATGTAATTGCTGGTTCCCCCGCTGCAAAAGCAGGTTTAAAAACAGGTGAT
>JAJFGX010000116.1 GCA_021775895.1 Alphaproteobacteria bacterium
TATCAAGTTTTATATTATATGTATCCTGTTCTCTAATAAAGTGTTCTTTAGTTCTATATATCACTAAATTATTTGCTATATTATCTATAGCAACATTTAAAAGGTTGCGTCCTAGGTTATCGACAACATTAATATCAGCATCATATTCTATTAGAGTTTTAATAAATTTGGTTGGCATATCTAAACGAACCATATTAACAATAGGAAAATTACCATGTAATTTTATATTTGGGTCTGCTCCTGCTTTTAATAATGCCTCCATTAAATCGAAACGTTTTGCGCATATAGAATCTAATAATGGAGTGCATGAAATACTGCCCTCCTTATAATATAAACTTGGATTATATTTGGTTAGTAGATATTCAAGTTCCTCTACACTGCCAGTTATCCAATCAAATGAAGTTTCCCAATCACCTTTTGCAGACATATATTAATACTCTATTAGTTATAAAAAATTAGAGTATTATGTTTAGGCAATAATGTCAATTGAATTCATTACTTATTAAAAAATGGATATACGGCACGAACAGTTGGGAGCGACCTTGTGTCCTTATTAGAGAATACATATTTATCTTGATCTTTTCTTGTCATTGCTAGAACTATTCCCATGCTAATTCCCATTGATAATAAAGATGAACCTCCATATGAAATAAATGGTAATGTCATACCTTTAGCAGGTAAAATCTGTAGTGAAGAACCCATATGGATTAAGGTCTGCAATGCAAATTGTACTGATATTCCAGCAACAGCTAAGATGCAGAACATATCTTTATTATTTATAGCTCTAAGCATTGACCTTACAATAATGAAACCAAATAAAGCTATTAACAGTAGTGTTAAAATCAAACCAAACTCTTCGCCTGCAACAGCAAAGATGAAATCAGCATGTGCGTCAGGTAAATACATTTTAACCTGCCCCTCGCCAGGCCCTGTGCCAAATAAACCTCCATGGTTAAAGCTATCAAGTGATTTTTCTATTTGATAGTTGTCACCTGATGATGGATTAAGGAATCTTTCAATACGATTATGTACGTGTGGTAGAGTCATATAGGCAATAACGACAGCAACAATTCCTATCATAATAATCAAGCAAACTAAGGCAAAAGGTATACCAGCTAAAAATATTTGTGTTGCCCAAATAGAAAACGTTACAAAAGACATACCAAAATCTGGTTGTTTAATTAACAAGCATAAAACCATCAAATAAATGATAGTAGAGATTAATAGGCCATTGAATTTATTTTCATTGCATTGTTTGGCTATAAGCCATGCACCAACAACGGCTAATGCTGGTTTAACGAATTCAGATGGCTGTAATGAGAAACCAAATAAATGTATCCAGCGACTAGATCCTTTTATATCAGCACCAAAAACTAATGTGGTGATTAACATTATCATAGAGCCAATTAATAAAACTAGCCCAATACGCCAGATGTTACGTAGTTTTAATAATGATAGTGAGAGCATAATAAATACGCTCATCATTAAGAATATTAGGTGCTTGACGACAAAATGAAATGGTGGCAAATGAATTCTTTCTGCAACAGCGGGACTTGCCGCCATGACTAAAATAATTCCTGCTAGCATAAGTGTGAATAAAGAAAATAAAAGCCAACGATCAACGCTCCACCACCATTGACCTAAAATTGATTTATCGGTTCTGTCGATTGAGAACATGATTAAGCACTTTTCTTTTTTGTGCTGTTTATCACTAGTTGGCGAAATGCATCGCCACGCTCTTCAAAATTTAAAAACTGATCAAAGCTAGCACAAGCGGGAGAAAAAACTATAGAGGCTGATTTATCTCCTGCATAAGCAATGCTTTGTTCTACAGCAATATCGAGTGTCTTACATTTTTGTGATTGAACATTATATTTCTTAAGATAATGTTCCAAATCATCAGCAGCATCACCAATTAAAAAAGCATGGCAAATATTTCCTCCATGATTTTTGATTAGATCATCAAACTCCTTTGGGCTTTTAGCAATTCCACCTGCAATCCAATAAATATTTTTATAAGTATCAAGTGCAACAGCCGCTGCATCAGCATTGGTGGCTTTGCTATCATTAATGAATAATAAATTACTATTCTGGACAGAAACAATTTCTTGACGGTGTGGTAGACCTTTGAAAGTTTCAAGGGCTGAGCGAAATGCCTGATTAGTCATTTCTGGCATTATTTTTTTACAGATATGATAGACTGCTGTAATATTTTGTGCGTTATGCTCTCCCGCAAGTCTTAGTAGGTCATCTAAATTAATGGGTATATTTTTAAAAGATGTTTTAATAATCTTATCAGCTTTCACATTTTCCAACAGCTTATTTGACCATTCATCATCAGATACGATAATCGCAGTATCAACACCATCAAACATAATAGATTTTGCACGCACATAACCGTTCATATCATTATGCCTATCCAAATGATCAGGTGTGATATTTAATAATACAGCTATATGTGGGCGAAAATTTGGACATAGGTCTAGTTGAAAAGAAGAAAGCTCTAACACATAGATACTATCTTTATCTTCAAAATCAGGAAGACCAAGTGCAGGAACGCCAATATTACCGCCACAAACAGCGTTTTTATTTAGTTCCCGCAATACGTGTTCAGCTAAGACTGTAGTTGTAGACTTTCCATTAGTGCCTGTAATTCCAATAATAATGCTATTATCTTTTTTGGCTAAACCAAAAAGCTCAATGTCTGATAATATTGGGCAGTTTTGTAATCTGGCTTGTTCAGTAATAAAATGAGGTTTTGGATAATATAGTGGTATTCCTGGTGCAACCATTAAAAATGCTAGGCTTGTAAAATCAAATTCAAGTGGATTATCCACCCAAATTCCGCCATATTCTTCGGCTATTTTTCGAGTATCTTTGTTGTCATCATATACAAATACTTCTATATCGTGGGCTTTAAATGAACGCAACGCAACGATACCTGAGCGAGCCAAGCCTAAAATCATCACAGGCTTACCAGCATAGTTAGGATTAGATTGTAGAAATGATAAATCAATCATAATATTCCTATCTTAATTTTAATGTCGCTAGACCTAATAAGGCTAATACTATGGCTATAATCCAAAATCTAATTACAATTGTTGCCTCTTCCCAGCCCTTTTTCTCAAAATGATGGTGCAGGGGAGCCATACGAAAAATACGCTTGCCTGTTAATTTGAAAGATGCAACTTGCATTATTACAGAGACAGCCTCTAGCACAAAAAGACCGCCTATGATGGCTAAAACCAGTTCATGTTTTGTGATAACGCTTAAAGCTCCCAAAGCTCCGCCAGTGGCAAGAGAGCCAGTGTCTCCCATAAATACCATAGCAGGTGGAGCATTAAACCAGAGAAAACCTAAGCCAGCCCCAATTAAAGCACCGCAAAATACGGATAGCTCGCCAGTTCCTGGAACATGGAAAATATGTAGGTAGTTAGCAAATTCGATGTGCCCAACAAGATATGCAATAATTCCAAAGCAAGCAGCAGCAATCATGACAGGGCCAATCGCTAGACCATCAAGTCCATCAGTTAAGTTGACAGAGTTTGCTGTTCCCACAATAACAACGATACAAAAGGGAATAAAGAACCAGCCTATATTTAGTAATACATCTTTAAAGAAGGGAATAGCTAACCCTGTGTTCAATGGTTCAGCTGTGTAATATATAAAAATTGCAATGGCTGTGGCGGCTATTCCGCCCTCAATTAATAAACGAAACTTACCTGATAGCCCTTTGTGTGAGCTATTGATTAATTTAAAGTAATCATCAAAAAAGCCAACCATGCCAAAGCCTAAGAAGCATAAAAGTACTACCCCTATATATGGGTTAGATATATCACTCCATAACAAAGTTGATAGTGTTACTGAAAATAATATCATTAACCCACCCATAGTTGGTGTGCCTTGTTTTTTAAAGTGAGTTTCTGGCCCATCTTCTCTAATCGGTTGCCCACTGCCTTGCTTTGACTTCAACCAACGAATTACAGTTGGCCCTATCAGAAAGCTAATAACTAATGATGTTAGTAATGCACCGCCTGTACGAAAAGTAATGTAGCGAAATATATTAAAGAATAATATTTCATCTGCATATGGTGCTAGCAGATTATAGAGCATGATTAACTTCCTTTGGTTATTTTTTCAATTTTAGTATTGCTATTATTGCGACAATCCATATCTTGTAGTGCTTGCACTACATATGCCATTTTGCTACCTAATGAACCTTTAATCAATACAACATCGCCAGATTTTATAATATTTTTTACCATTTCTGCTAGATCACGGCTATTTTCAGCATAACCACCTTGCCATGATGGCGGAATAATATTATATAAGGCCTCCATTAAAGGCCCGCAGGCAAAGACCATATCTGTATGAGCCTTTAAAACTGGATTTGCTAAGGCTATATGTAGGTTAGCGCCTTCCGCTCCAAGTTCTAGCATGTCTCCAAACACAACTATACGTCTACCTTCAGCCAGAGGCTCTGTTATTTCTAGAACTTTCAAAGCTGCATTCATAGAAACGGGACTAGCATTATAGCTTTCATCAATTATTGTGATTGGTTCTGACCCTTGATTTAAATAGACCAGAATATTATTGCCTCTACCTTCAACAGGTGTAATTTCTTGTAGGCTTTTAATTGCTTTATTCATATCTAAACCAAGAATATCAATAATTAATAGTATAGATAATGAGTTAATAACAAAATGCTTTCCTGGGACGGGTAGTTTATATTTATGTTTAGAATCAAAGAATTTAGCAATAACTTTACTACTGTCAGAAAGTAGTGTGCAGTCTTTTAGTCTAGCCTCACCATCTTGAGATTCTCCAAAGCTAACTATTTTTTCTATACCGTATTTCTCAGCCCTTTTTTGTAAAGTTGGAGTATATGGATTATCTGAATTTAAAATAGCAACGCCACCTTTAACTACAGCGTCACTCATACAAGCAAAAATTTCTGATTTTGCTTCGGCAATTTCAGCAACCGTAGAGAAATTCCCAATATGGGCAGCTTCAATTGTAGTGACAAGGGCAATATCTGGTTTAACCTGCTTTGTAAGCTTCATCATTTCACCAGCATGATTAATACCCATTTCAATAACTGCAAAATCAACATCTATTGGTAGATTGGCTAAAGTTAGTGGAACCCCCCAATGGTTATTGAAGCTACGTTCATTAGAATGACAACTACCTTGAGCTGATAATATTGTCGCTAAAAATTCTTTAGTACTTGTTTTTCCGACAGAGCCTGTAATGCCAATGACTATGGCTCGACTACGCAATCTTGCTGCGGTGGCTAGATTTTCTAAGCCTATTTGTGTATCCTCGACAACAATGAAATTTTTATCAGAAAATGATGTTTTGCCAGTATTATCCCACCATTCTTTAGAGACCATTGCGGCTGTGGCACCCTTATCAAAAACCTCATCAATAAATTTATGAGCGTCGTGATTTGGCCCTATTAAGGCAATAAATAAAGCTCCACCTTTAACTTTGTGACTATCATGCGTAACTGTAGAAATATCAGTTTTATCATTATTTTGTTGTTTCTCGCCTTTTGTAGCTGTTACTGCATCATCAAGTGTCCAAAGCATTTATAGTTATTCCCTTATTTTTTTGTTTCTTATCGTTTCTATTTATTCTAGATCGGGTTCTGTGTTTAGCATGCAAAGAGCATCAAAAGCAACAACGACATCATCAAATGGTAGTACAGTATCTCCAATTTTCTGCCCTTGTTCATGTCCTTTGCCTGTGATTACTAATATATCACCATTTTCTAGTATATTTATAGCATGTTCAATAGCTTGTTTTCTATCGCCAATATTCTCAGCTTTAGGGCAACCTTTCATAACTTGCTCCCTAATAACAGATGCATCTTCACTGCGTGGATTGTCATCAGTGACTATAACTAAATCTGCGTGTTTTTCAGCCACTTCCCCCATGACTGAACGTTTTTTGTTGTCTCTATCACCGCCACAGCCAATAATTGTGACTAAACGCCCATTTGTATGCGGACGCAGAGCCTGTAATACATGTAATAAAGCATCAGGAGTATGGGCATAGTCAACGTAAACTGCGGCGCTGGTTTCTCCTACTGTACCAACAAATTCCATTCGTCCACGCACAGCAGATAATGTTTGCAAGCAAGTAATAACCTTTTCGGTATCTAAGTTAGTTTCGGCTAATATTAGCCCCGCAGCACAAAGTGCATTAGCTAATTGAAATTCACCAACAAAAGGAAAGAAGAATTCATATTCTTTGCCAAAAGCATTCAAAGTCACCTGTTGCCCTGTTGGTAGAGCTGTACGTTCTATAACTTGTAAATCAGATGGTTTACTCTCTGTACTATAAGTAAAAGTTTTCTCACATATTTCATCTATTTTTGGAAAAGCTGGATCATCAGCATTTAAAACGGCTACGCCATCTTTTGGTAGAATCTCGGTAAATAATTTCATTTTTGCTTGAAGATAATTTTCCATTGTTCCGTGATAATCTAAATGATCATGGGTTAAATTAGTGAATCCAGCAGCCTGAATATTTAACCCATGCAATCTATATTGACTAAGTCCGTGGCTTGATGCTTCCATTGCCAAGCAAGAGCAACCTTTTGCAACAAGTTTTTGTAAGTTTTGATGCAGGCTTACTGTGTCTGGAGTGGTAATATTTCCCTCAGTAATCAAGCCAATACTAGGGGCATCAATTCCAAGAGTCCCCATACTGGCGGCGGGTCGATCTAATTGCTCCCATATTTGCCGGCAAAATTGAGCGATAGAGGTCTTACCATTTGTTCCTGTAACTGCAACAATATGCTCTGGTTGTTCCCCGTAGAAAGCCGCGGTTAAAAGAGCAAAAACATATCTAGGATTTTTTGCTTTGATATAAGGAATATTTTCTGGCTCTAAAGCATCTCCATCAATTAGCACGCAAATGGCACCTTTTTTATAAGCATCTTGAATAAAATCATAGCCATTAACTTTTTCACCTTGGAAGGCTGCAAATAAGAAATCTTTTTCAACTTGCCTAGAATCTAATGTAAGCCCAGATATACTGATATTATCTATATTATGATCTTCAATCATATTATCAGGTAGTTTATTCAATAAATCAGAAATAAGATATGATTCTGGTTTCATAGTATTTTTAATCGCTGTTTGTGACATAGTCGTGCATACTCTTACTATTCTTGTTGTTGTGGGATCATTCCCAATAAAGGTGCTATTTCAGATACTACTTTGCCAATAACAGGGGCCGCTGTCCAGCCCCCTGTTGCAAAACCATAAGAATCTTTTTGTCCTTTAGGTTCGTCAATACTTACAAGAATTATATATTCTGGTTCACTAATAGGAAAAACACCTAAAAAAGATGAATATAGTAATTTTTCATCATATTTCTTGCTAGTAATTTTTTCTGCTGTACCTGTTTTTCCGCCCATATCATAACCTGCAACAAAAGCTTTCTTACCAGTACCTTTTTCATCATTAATAACTTTGGCTAAAAAACCACGCATAATTTTTGATGTTTTGGCAGAAATTATCCGAATCTCTGGATTGTATTTTTTCTTTGGTGTCATAAGTAATCGCGGAGTAGGCAGAATTCCATTATTGACAATAGCAGAGGCAGCTCTTACCAAATGAACAGAGGTTACTGCCATTCCATGCCCGTATGATGCTGTAATTGTATTAATGTCACGCCATTTTCTTGGCAGTAATGGATAGGCACGCTCTGGCAAATCAAGCTCTAAGCGATTAAGTAGTCCAAGGTTTTTATAGAACTTACGCAGTTTTTCTGTACCAAGTTTTTCTGCTATTTGTGCTGTTCCTATATTTGAAGAATGTGAAAAAACTTCAGATAGTTTTAATGGTTTTTTTTCACGGTGGAAGTCTTTGATTGTGTGGCTACCAAATTTAAATGGCTCGCTAACATTAAATTTATCGCTTTCTTTAACCGTGCCGTATTCGAGAGCGGCTGCAATTGAGAACAACTTAAAAGTTGAGCCCATTTCAAAAACTCCAGTAGTATTACGATTGAAAAGCTCTATTTTTTTTGCTTTAGATGGAAGGTTAGGATCAAAGTCTGGCAGAGATACCATGGCTAATATCTCACCATTTTTAACATTCATAATAACGCCAGAACCACCAATTGCTTCAAAATTATTTATTGATTTCTTTAACTCACGTTTTAGTATGTGTTGCAATCTAACATCAATTGTTAGGGCAATTGATGATGGTTTAGTTAGAGTTTCTTCATATTGTTTTTCAATGCCTGCAATTCCAAGACCATCACTATCGGTATAGCCTAGTATATGAGAGACTAAGTTTTGTTCTGGGTAGACCCTGCGAAAGCTTTCTCTAAACCCTAAACTAGGGTAACCAAGCTCATTAATATCTTTTTGCTGTTTTGGAGTTAATCCCTTGAATAGAGGTATAAATCGTCCACTGCGGTGTAACTTTTTTGCAATGGTTTCTTTATCAACTGGTAATACTTGGCTAATATCCAGTGCAATATTATTTAGTACCTCCATGGAAGGAATAATTGTTGGGTCAGCATATAGCATTGGCATTTTCAATGTTGTTGCAAGCACAATTCCATTACGATCGGTGATATCTGCCCTTGGGGCGTAGGCAAAAGATGAACTATTATTTTCTTTTTTACCATGTGATGTGTAATTATTCTCAGTTAATAGCAGGCTAAGGCTAGTAAGTCTCCAGCTCATAATAGCAAAGCCAAGCATTAAAAAGCCAAGTATTATAATTATACGTGTTCTAGCCATTTTTAAATGGTCATGTTGGGAATTATTTATCATCTTTAATGGTTATAGCATCAGTTGTTTTAGGGACGGAGGTTGTTAATTGAGTTCCTGTCATAGGTTTAAATTCTAACATATGTTGCGTGGCTAGCTTTTCAAGTTGATTTGGAGAAGTTAGAGCGTAAAATTCAGCGTTTAGCACAGCAATAGAGTGGCGTTCCGCCGCAATTTTATATTCTGTATGCCTGATAGATTTATTAATATGATGCACATCACCGCTGGTATGATAAAGCATAATACCTGTTGTAATTAGAAGCAAAGTCCATAATATTATGAAGAAATTATCTTTCATTAAACTTATATATTTCCATTTATTAAGGGCAGGAAGAATATCTTGACCATAAAATAGTATAGCGTAAATAAAAAAATGACGGTATATAAATTTACCATCATTTTATAGTTTAATTTTCCATTTTGTCTTTGCCCTGTCTTTGTGAGTAGGGCGTTATGTTCGACGTGGCAATCCAGAGCTGTAGATATGAACTAGATTGCTTCGTTACTTCGTTTCTCGCAATGACGGTTTATAGTTCTGTCTTTGCAAGCTTGGAGTCTCACAGGTATCTGAACCTGCACAGTGGATTCTACATATTTAATCTACGTATCAATGAAATCATCGGGAGGTGAGATAGTAACCCTTAAATCTTGCATATTTACGTCAGGAACAAAGGCTTTAGTGAAAGGTAGGAAAAAGCTATCTCCATCATTTTCAGGCATGATTTCTATAAGGTCGCCAGCACCAAAATTATGTACATTTATAATTTTGCCAAATTGCTTATCGTTATTTTGTAGAAAGACGGCTAAGCCAATTAAATCAACATAGTAGAAATCATCATCATCGGTTATGCTTTTAAGTTCATCACGTAGAATATATAGCTCTTTATGGCATAGCTCTTCTGCCATATTGCGATCATATACATTTTTAATTTTTGCTAGGAAACCATTTTTGTGGGGTGAAATTTCTTCAATTTCTAAAGAGCTGTCACCATCTTTATCACGCAAAATATTAGGTGCTAATAAAAGGCTTGTATCTTCTGTGTAAACAGAAAGATAAACCATACCTCTTATACCATGGGCTTTACCAATTTTAGCAATGCATATAAGTTTATCATCTGTCATATATAGTAATTCCACAAAAGAACGCCATATATATTTTTATATACATATGGCGACTTTAATTTTTAGAAAAAGATGTCTTAATCTTCTTTTTTTTCTTCTTCTTCTGTATTTTCAGCAACTGGAGCTTCTTCTACAGGTGCTTCTTCAGCGACAACTTCTTCAACTGGAGCTTCCTCAACAGCAGAAGCCTCTGCTTCAGCTTCTTTTGCAGCAGCTAATTTTTCATCTTTTTCTTTTTGACGTTCAATAGTTTTATCACTAGCTTTTGCTTTGTTAGGATTATTAAACGTAGGTTTGTCCATGATTCCAGCATTACCAAGGAAAATAGATACTCGATCAGTAGCTTGAGCGCCTTCACCAATCCAATATTTGATTCTATCTGTGATTAATTTCACTCTGTTTTCGTCACCTTTTGGCAACATTGGGTTATATGTACCTACTTTTTCAATGTATTTACCATCACGAGGAGCTCTCGCGTCAGCAATTACAATCTTATAATAAGGGCGTTTTTTCGCTCCGGCTCTTGCAAGTCTAATTTTTAGCATAGTTTTCTTCCTTTCTTCATTGTTAAAATATTTAGTTTAGTTTTTACCTTTACGGCGTTTAGCTTGTGCCTTTTTTCGTTTGTTCATTTTCATGGGTCGTCCGTTCTCAAGTTCTGGCATGCCACCCATTCCAAGCATACTGTCACCGGCAAAAGGATTTGCTCCCATTGGGTTGTTAGCTGCATTATTACTGGGTAACCCTCCATTATCATCAAATGGGTTAGCCCCCAGAGGGCTATCGGAGTTATCAGAAAGTCCCGCAGGAATATCCATTCCCATCTTAGCTGCCATGGCCTCAAGCTCTTGTCCACCACCTCCGCCAAGCATGCCACTTATGCTTTGCATTAAGCCTTTACCACCCATTTTACGCATTTTCTTCATCATGGTTTGCATTTGTTGAAATTGCTTTAGTAGGCGGTTAACGTCTTGTACGCTAGTACCTGAACCAGAGGCTATACGTTTTCTGCGTGAAGCATTTAAAATACGAGGCTCTGAACGTTCTTTTTTGGTCATAGATGACAAAATTGCTTCTTGTTGTTTGATAACTGTATCATCAATATTTGCATCTTCAATAGCTGATTTAAGTTTTCCCATACCCGGCATAAGAGACATAATGCTAGAGAAACCACCCATCTTACGCATTTGCTTTAACTGTGAAGCGAAATCCTCAAGGTCAAATTTACCTTTTTGAAATTTCTTTGCCATTTTTTCAGCGTCTGCTTGCTCAATTGTTTCGGCGGCTTTTTCAACCAAAGAAACAACATCACCCATACCTAGAATACGGTCAGCTATTCTCTCTGGGTGGAATAATTCCAGAGCGTCAGTTTTCTCACCAGTACCCATGAATTTTACGGGGCAACCAGTCACTGCTTTCATTGAAAGAGCAGCCCCCCCACGAGCATCACCGTCAATTCTGGTTAAGATAATTCCTGTTACTCCAATTTGGGAGTTGAAATTATCCGCAGTGGTCACAGCATCTTGTCCAGTCATAGCATCAGCAACAAGCAGAGTTTCTCGTGGTTTCGTTAAGTTGCGAACAGCCTCAACTTCAGACATTAGTTCCTTATCAATAGATAGTCGACCAGCAGTATCAAGAATAACGACATCATAGCCTTCTTTTTTACCGCTATCCATACCACGTTTAGCAATATCAACTGGAGATTGACCTTTGATTATCTCTAGCGTATCAACATTTATTTGCTGACCTAGCAATTGTAATTGTTCTTGTGCGGCGGGGCGTTGAGTATCTAGTGATACCATTAGAACTTTTTTGCGTTCTTTTTCGGTTAGAAATTTACCTAATTTAGCAGAGCTTGTTGTTTTACCAGAGCCTTGCAAGCCAACCATTAAAATCGCTACAGGTGGTGTATGAGCAATATTTAAGCCTTCATTAGTAGAGCCTAAAGTTTCAACTAGAGCATCATTAACAATTTTTACTACTTGTTCACCGGGTTTTACTGATTTTAAGACTTTCTCACCGATAGCCTCGGCTTTTACCTTTTCAACAAAGTCCTTTGCTATTGGTAGGGAAACATCAGCCTCTAAAAGGGCAACACGCACTTCACGCATAGCTTGGTTAACAGCATCTTCTGTTAATATGCCACGTTTAAAAATTCCGTCGAAAGCTCCGCTTAAGCGGTCTGTTAAATTGTCAAACATTAATAATCCCAAATTTTTGTCGTTCGTTATAGCTACTTTTCCGCATACAAAAATTATCCTAGTGAATGAAACTCATCGACTAAGACGTGCGAAGCACAAAGAGTAAAAATTTAAATAGAGAATCTCTTTGCTACACAGCAATATGTATGATGTTTTTACGCAACCAGACGCAAACTGTCAAGTTTTTCTTTGCTATTTTATAAAAACGACATTAAATAACCATAAATAACTTGACATAATACACAGAATCGATGTACACTGAGTTCATAGACTTAAATAATCAAGGAGAAAAAAATGGCTAAAGGTAATAAAATTGTTAATCTTACGGAGCTAGAAGAACAGACAAAAAAACAGCTAACCAATTTTCTTAAAAATAAAACTAAGCTTGATAGAGCGTCGGTCTTTCTTAAACCAGGTAATTATCTAATGGTGGCGTCTATTATACGCGGTTGTTTTTACATGGATAAGCTTCATGATGCTGTTAAAGAACAGAATATTAACATGTATAAAGGTTCGAGTGAATGCAATTTATATGTGGATAGCAGGGCACTTTTAACAACGGCCGAACACTTTCTTGGTGGTAGAGGAGCACTATCTCCTGTTTTTAGCGATAAAGCAAAAATATATGACTTAATGGAGTTAGCCATAGAAAATACTAAAGATGTTAGTGAAGATATACAAATAGTACCAAATATTGATGTAGCTGAAATTAGTCGAGACTTACCAAAAAATGAAAAAATATTTGTAGAAAGAGTACTATTAAAAGATAAACGAAGAATAATATAACTATTGCTTAAGTTGCTTAAATAAAGAATAATTGCCTCCTTTGACTATTCTAGGAATCACTATATGTGCGAATTAACATCGTTGATGATTATAGGCTATCTATTGGTTGGCTACTTACTTGGTAGCATACCTTTTGGTTTAATCTTTGGAAAAATATCTGGACATGGCGATATCAGAGCTCAAGGCTCTGGTAATATTGGTAGTACTAACATGCTACGAGTTGCAGGAAAAAAATGGGCATTATTAACTTTATTGGCTGATGGTGTTAAGGGTGCTGTCCCTGTTATTCTTGCCAGTTCAGTTTGCTTACAATTCGGGGCTGTTGCTTTATTAGGGGCTGTATTGGGGCATATGTTCTCTATATTATTAAAGTTTAAAGGCGGTAAAGGTGTTGCAACGACTATTGGCGGATTAATTGCTTTAAGTCCAATTATTGGAGCAGTGGTTTGCCTTGTTTGGCTGGCAACTGCTTTTTTAACTCGTTATTCTTCATTATCTGCGTTGATAGCTGTGCTTGTCGCTCCCGTGCTTGTTTTCTTCTTAATTGATGATATAAATAATATTGTTTTATTTGTGGTCTCTTTTATTGCTATGCTTGTATGGTTAAAACACCATGAGAATATTAAGCGTCTTTTAAAAGGTGAGGAGTCTAAAATTGGCAGAAAAAAATCTTGATAAGCAACAGAGCCTATTTTCTGATGATGCCTCTAGAGTTTTGTCAGATAAAGAGAAGTTTAACTGGCTAAGATTAATTAGGACTGAAAATGTAGGCCCTATTACTTTTTCAAAACTATTAGTTAGGTTTGGCAGTGCTGGAAAGGCTTTAGAGGCCTTACCTAGTCTTTCTGCGAATGGAGGGCGTAAGAATCCTCTTGTTGCTTGTGAAGAATCTATTGTAATTGAAGAGCTTAATAATATTGAAAAATATGGAGCAAGGCTGATAGCTAAATGTGAGCCTGATTACCCGTATTTGCTAAAGCAATTAGAAGATGCTCCGCCAATGATTACAGTGCTTGGTAATGTAGATTTATTACAAGAAAAATGCTGTGCTATTGTCGGCACAAGGAATGCCTCGATTAATGGGCGTAAAATGGCACAAATGATGGCAAAATCTTTGGGTTTAGATGGCTATAATATTGTGTCAGGTCTTGCACGGGGCATAGATACTTGCGCTCATCAGGCTAGTGTCGAAACTGGGACTATTGCTGTTGTTGCAGGCGGAATAGATGTTGTCTATCCAAAAGAAAATGAAGCTTTATATGCTGCAATTGCAGAAAAAGGAGCTATCGTTGCTGAAAGCCCGTTCGGTACGCAGCCACAAGCAAGGCATTTTCCAAAACGTAATCGTATAATTTCTGGGCTATCTTTAGGTTGCTTGGTTGTTGAGGCTAATTTAAAGTCAGGCTCTTTAATTACTGCTAGAATGACGCTAGAGCAAAATCGTGAGCTATTTTGTGTACCTGGTTCACCGTTAGATCCAAGAGCAAAAGGCACGAATAAATTATTACAAGAAAATTCAGCTCATTTAGTTGTTGATACTCAAGATGTTTTGAACATATTGAATTCTTTGCGGGTTTCGCCATTATTTGAATCAACAGATGAATTTGATATGTCTGATTTTGGTAGTTTATCACCCGTTATAGATGTCGTTGAGAAAGATGATGTTGAACAATTACGTGAAGAAATCTGTATGCATTTAGATACAACTCCTGTACATGTAGATGAGCTTATTCGTAGCTGTAAAGCACCTATCCCACAAATTTTATCAATATTATTAGAGCTGGAATTAGCAGGACGACTTGAAAGACATACAGGAAATAAGGTAAATCTAATATAGAGTGATTCGTTTTAATAAATTTTAAGAAAGATAGATATAATGGCAGCATCAAATCTTGTAATTGTTGAATCTCCTGCAAAGGCAAAAGTAATTAATAAATATCTAGGTAATGATTATAAAGTTATTGCAAGTTATGGCCATGTTCGAGATTTACCGCCGAAAGATGGCTCTGTTAGGCCAGATGAAGATTTTGCTATGGAATGGCAAATGAGCGATAAGGCTAAAAAGCAAATAGCTGAAATTCTAAAACTTACTAAAGCCTCTGACACTGTTTATCTCGCAACCGATCCGGATCGTGAAGGAGAGGCTATTTCTTGGCACATAGCAGAAATTTTAAAAGAAAAAAAATTATTAAATAAAGTAGCAATAAAACGAGTAGCTTTTAATGAAATTACAAAAACTGCAGTACAAAAGGCCTTTTCTGAGGCAAGGGACATTGATAGTCACCTTGTTGAGGCTTATTTAGCTCGTAGAGCATTAGATTATCTTGTTGGGTTTAATTTATCACCAATTTTATGGCGTAAACTACCCGGATCGAGGTCAGCAGGTCGTGTGCAATCTGTTAGCTTGCGCTTAGTTTGTGAACGAGAGCGTGAAATTGAAATTTTCAAAGCCGATGAGTATTGGAGCATTGAAACTAACCTAGAGACTGATAGTAACAGCACATTTACAGCTAAATTATCAGTGGTCGATGATAAAAAGTTAAAGAAACTTGATATTATTAATGAAGATGAGGCAAAGAAACTAACCAAGCGAATTGAAGCAAGCAAAGGCGACTTTCGTGTTATTGATGTTGAGAAAAAGCAAGCTCGCCGTAATCCTCCTCCGCCATTTATTACCTCAACTTTGCAACAAGAGGCTTCTCGCAAGCTTGGTTTTAGTGCAACAAAAACGATGAGCACAGCACAAAAATTATATGAAGGTTTTGCAATCAACGGTGAAACAGTCGGTTTAATTACCTATATGCGTACAGATGGAGTTACGCTTAGTCAAGATGCCATGGACAGTGTTCGCTCAATGATAGGCAAGCGTTTCGGTGATAATTATGTGCCAGAAAAACCAAGGCTTTATAAGTCAAAAGCAAAAAATGCACAAGAGGCTCACGAAGCCGTACGCCCTACAGATATTACACGTACACCAGAGGAAATTGGCAGTTTCCTACCTGAAGATGAGAAACGACTTTATACTCTTATTTGGAAACGTACAATGGCTTGTCAGATGGAAAATGCTGTTCTAAATCAAATGAGTGTAGACATTACAAATACAGCAAAAGACCTTGTTTTACATGCGACAGGTTCTTCAATTGCTTTTGATGGATATTACGCTTTATATATGGAGGGTCGTGATGATGGTGATGATAATAATGATGAAAAAGACAAACGCCTGCCACCATTAAATGTTGACGATGCTTTAAAAGTAAATGATATTCTGCCAGAACAGCATTTCACTCAGCCACCACCAAGATATACAGAGGCTACACTGGTCAAAAAAATGGAAGAACTAGGTATTGGTCGTCCATCAACATATGCTTCTATCCTGCAAGTGTTACAAGATAGAAACTATGTGACGCTAGAGAAAAAGAGATTCTTTGCAGATAATAGAGGTCGGGTAGTGACTACATTTTTGGCAAATTTCTTTAGCAAATATGTTGAATATGATTTTACTGCAAACCTAGAAGAACAGCTCGATCATGTGTCTGCTGGTGATATGGCTTGGAAGGATGTTTTAACCGCATTCTGGAAAGATTTTTCAAATGCTGTAGGGGAAACAAAAGAGCTACGTATTACTGAGGTCATAGATGTACTAGATGCAGAGTTAGAACATGTATTGTTTCCAATAGACGAAGAACACCCAGAAAAGGACGTACGTGCTTGCACGTCTTGTGCAGATGGACGCTTAGGCTTAAAACTGGGTAAGTTTGGTGGTTTTATTGGTTGCTCTAATTATCCTGAATGTAAATATACTAAGCCGTTTTCTAGTGCTGAAGGCATGGCTGCTGACGATGGAGTTCTAGAAGGTGGACAACCGAAAGAGCTTGGTATGCACCCTATAACGGGAATGCCAGTGACCCTGCGTGTTGGGCCATATGGACATTACGTACAGGTCGAGCCAGAACCTATTGTAGAATTGCCAGAACCAGAGCCAAAAGAAGAGAAAGCGACAAAAACTAAGAAAACTAAAGCTAAAAAGCCAAAGAAACCGAAAAAACCAAAAGTGCCAAAACCAAAGCGTATGACGATACCAAGAGGGCTTGCATTAGAGGATATTGATTTGGATAAAGCGGTAGAGTTGTTGTCTCTACCACGGGAAGTTGGAATTCACCCAGAAACGGGAGAAATGATTAAATCCAGCATTGGACGTTTTGGGCCTTATTTAATCCATCAGGGTAAGTTTAAATCTCTACCAAAAGATGAGCCTGAGGCTGTATTAACAATAGGCTTGAATAGAGCGGTTGATTTATTGGCTCAAACAAGTGGTAAGGCTGGTTTTGGCGAGTTAAAGAAACTCGGTGACCACCCAAAAGATGGTAAACCTGTAACAATTAATCGTGGTCGTTATGGTGCTTATATTAAACA
>JAJFGX010000117.1 GCA_021775895.1 Alphaproteobacteria bacterium
CCTGTTAAATCTGCGGCAGTTCTGGCGGTCGAACCTGCAACGAAGTATTTCATCAGTTCTAATTGCTTATTTCTTGTTAATTTACAGTGCTTTATATACATAGACAATCCTAACATTTTTAAATGTTAGGTGTCAGCCCCATTAAAAATTATGGTGTATAGTTATCCCACAAATCTGGGCGCCTATTCTTTGTTAGTTGTTCTGACTGCTCTAATCTCCATTGTTTTATATTGGCATGGTGTCCACTAGTTAGAATATCTGGGACATTATATTCACTGCCATCAGGTGCTATCCAAACAGCTGGGCGTGTATAGTGAGGGTATTCTAAAAGGTTATTCTCAAAGCTTTCCTCATCAACTGTGTGGTCATTGCCCATGACACCATCTAGCAAACGCACACAACTATCAAGCAATACCATTGCCCCAAGCTCTCCGCCCGATAGAATATAGTCACCAATCGAAATTTCTTCCATTTGATAATGATCTATAATGCGTTGATCTAAACCCTCATAACGTCCACAGAGCAACGTTAGCTCTTGTTCTGATGCTAGCTCCTTAACCAATTCTTGAGTTAGTGTTTTTCCTCTGGGGGATAAGAAAATAATACGACTCTTATTTGAGGTGCAACTTTCTAACGCCCTACTAACAACATCAGGCTTCATAACCATACCAGCACCACCGCCAAAAGGCGTGTCATCAACAGTTTTATGAGCATCATCTGCAAAATCACGAATATTTATAAGCTCAAGAGACCATAACTTCTTCTCTAAAGCCCTACCAGATAGGCTCTGCCCCAGACAACCTGGGAACATATCTGGAAATAATGTTAAAATACGTGCTGAAAACATAGCCTGATAATTTGTCTCTAATTCTTATAAATTAGAGTTAGCAAATTCCCAATTAACTAAGTTATCCAAAAATGATGCAAGAAAATCAGGACGACGATTTTGGAAGTCAATATAATACGCATGTTCCCAAACATCACACACTAACAAAGGTTTCATACCATCTGTTATTGGCGTATCTGCATTAGCGGTTTTAACAATTTCTAATGTACCGTTATTATCGACAAGCCAAACCCAACCGCTACCAAATTGACCGATACCAGCGTTAATGAATTCTGTTTTAAAGCTATCAAAACTTCCAAAAGCGGTATTGATTTTATCCGCAATAGCACCTGTTGGAATGCCACCACCATTTGGGCTAAGGCAATTCCAAAAAAAACTATGATTATAATGTTGACCAACATTATTAAACAAAGCACCCATTTCTTTTGTTTTTGCGGCTTTAACAATTTCCTCTAAGGATAAATTCTCTAATCCTGTACCAATAATTAGCTCATTAGCTTTACCAACATATGCATTGTGGTGTTTAGCATGGTGAAAATCAAATGTCTCTGCTGACATATGTGGCTCTAAAGCATCTTTAGCAAATGGCAGCGTTGGTAGTGTAAAAATATCCATGTTCTCTTCTTTCGTTGTTGCAACTAGTGTCATATTAACTCTCCTTAATTTATAATATATTACCTTGGTTCTAAGGATAGTCAAAATCAGTTATTTTGCAAGAGCTGTTTTAATAGCTGCATCTAATTCTTCACGCTGCATAGGTTTCCTAACTATACCAATGATAGCTGTACCATCTAACTTTTTGCCTATTTTTTCATCACTAAACCCTGTGGTTAATATAACTGGTAAATTTGCATGTGTTTTATATAGTTTTTGTGCAAATTCTAATCCACTCATATGTGGCATTCTATAATCAGAAATTACAACATCATACTCATCACCACCTTCTATAGTATCTAATGCCTCTAATGCATTTAAGCAGTGAACTGTTGTATAACCTAATCTCTCCAACATAATTTCTATTACGCCTGCAACTGATAGATCATCTTCAACTAACAGAACATTCTTTTCATTATTATTTGCCTTGGGTATTGCTGTTTTTTCTAGAAATCTTTCATCTAGGTTTTCCTCTATATCTTTTAAATACTTTAAAAGAATTGTGAACTGGCTTCCATTGCTGGAATCTGTTTTAACAATCATTCCTGCTTTATGTTGCTCTAAAATATTTTGTGCTGTAGCTAAACCAAGTCCAGTTCCTTTATCAACGCCTTTAGTTGTAAAAAATGGGTCAAATATCTTTTTCAGAGTTTTAGGTGGAATGCCAGTACCTGTATCCTTAATGTTAATAACAATGTAATCTTCATCTGGATTAATATACCCATTTAACAGGAAATGTATTCCATTCTTATTAATATAATCATTAACAAATGAAGTATTTTTATTTGTATTATTTATTCGTGGTAAACATAAATCATCAGGTAGTTTTGATATCGATACATTAATCGATAAAACACCTTTGCCTTTTGAAGCAATAGCATCAACCCCATTAAGACAAAGATTCATGATTAATTGATGTAATAAATTAGCATTTGCTTTAGTGTATAATGGCCTATCTGTAATATCAGTTTCAATTTCCACTCCTGGCTTCATTGTTGAATGTAATAAATTGCTAAGATCCTCCAATGTTACTTGAAGATCAATTATTGAGCTATCAACATCTTGTTGTTTACGGCTAAAACCAAGGATTTGCTCAACTAATTTTTTAGCTTGAGTATTTGCACGTAGAATCTGCATAGCAAAATTATGTAATTTTGGATCAATGCTTTCTAAATCCTCCGCCAATAGCTCTGCATAACCTGTACTTGATGCTAGTATATTATTAAAATCATGCGCAATTCCACCTGCTAAACGTCCAATTGCTTCCATCTTTTGTGATTGATAGAATTGTTCTCGTAATTCAGTAACTTCATGTATTTTTTTGCTTAAAAGCCATACTAAAAACATTATTGGTAATAACATGCATGATATCAAAATAAGTTCTATATTATAAAGTGATACACCATTAAATATAGCACCATCTACCACCATAGCAAATGTAGCAACCATACCTAAAACAGCTACAATAGCTAATATAAGAGTTCCTTTTAATTCTTTAGCTTTATTATGTACAGCCATCTAAATCCCCAATTCTTTCGCTAATATTGCAGCATGAGTTCGATTCTTAGCATTTAGTTTGCGACAACAACTTTTTACATGTAATTTAACTGTTACTAATTTTATACCTAAAGAATCAACTATATCTTGATTAGAAGCTCCTTTAACCAACAGGCTTAGAACTTCCAATTCTCTCTTAGTTAAGTGAATTCCTTTTTGTGTGATATCCTTTATATTTGGTGCATGATCTAGCTCTGGAGGGTTTTGATAGTTCGCTGGTATAAAAACTTCACCACTCATTACTAAATCTATAGCACTTATCAAGGACTGACCAGACATACTTTTAGGAAAGAAACCTTTTGCCCCTGCTTCTATACAGGCTTCTACATCTTCTTCTTTGGCTACTCCTGATATAATCGTCACTAAGATACCTGAATAATTATTAATTATCTCAGTAATGCCTTTTGTACCGTCCATACCTGGCATACATAAATCCAAAATAATTAAATCAATATCTGATTCTTTTTCAAGTAAAATAATAGCGTCATTATAATCTTTTGCAGTTAATATATTGATATCTGGACGCTTACGTGCCACATATTCTTTGCACATTTCTCTAAAAAGGGTATGATCATCAGCTATAATAATATTCATATATTTTCCTTATTATAAGGTGTTTATAGACAAAGCACCTTCCATCGTTTCAGTATAACATACTATATCTTCATTAAATCCTACGATTTTTAAAATAGATTTTGGTTGCCCCTCAACACCAACAAACACCAGTTTTGTTTCTGCTTTATGAGCACGTTTTAACAATGATACAAAAAGACCTACAGCATGGCTATCAATAAAAGATACTTGTGTTAAATCTAGAATAATTACACCCCCATGATAGCTACTATCTATCATATATTTATCTATATACTCTCTAAATTGAGTTACTGTGAAAGCATCAATTTCTCCTTTAAATGTCAGGGTAACTACATTATTTATAGTTTCTATTTCTATGTATTGAGTATTATTTTCTTTATTTTTTAGGTTAGACATTTTATTCCTCTCTATTTTATTGTGGTGCTCTTGGTGTATACTGCATAGCTAGAATAGTGCTATCATCTTGAACATTATCTTCAAAATTCTTGACCTGATTAGACCAAAGGCATTTTGTTTTTTCCTTAATATCAGAAGAGCTTGAACAACCATTTATACTCTGCTTTAAAATATTTTTACCTTTTTCATCATCTGCTTTATCAATATTTTCGATTATACCGTCTGTATATAAAAAGAGACTTTCCCCAGCCTCCATTTTATACGTCATATTACTATAATGCATAGCTGGTATCATTCCTGGTAGTGGGCCTGATATTTCAAGAAAATTAGTTTCATTGTTATTTTTAGCTATAATTGGCCATGGATGCCCCGCAGAAGATATATTAATAGTTCCATCTGGTGCTAAATGTACAACTTGGCATGTAAAAATACAGCTTTCTAAGAAGCTATCTTCATAAACATTCTTTGATAAAATTTGCAATAAAGAGCTTGGCCTTAAATGATCATTAAAATGTAATCTAATAAGGCTACGTAAATAGCCAACATAAGCATAAGAAAAGAATTTAGCTGGAAGCCCATGCCCCATAACATCTGCTAGAACCACTATAATTCCTTCATCTGTTTCATAATGCAGAACAAAGTCTCCTCCGCCAGTCTCCGCAATGTCGTATTCCAAAGCAAATGACCAGTCTTTTATTTTCTCTGGAATTGAAGGGCTTAAAGCTGCAATAATGCTTTTATCTATATGACCTCTTATATTATTATTAACCTGCTTTGATCTTCTTATAATTCGCTCTAAAGTTAATAATAAATCTTCTTTCTTAATTGATTTATTTAGAAACCCATCTATACCCAATCTATTAATATAATCTTTTCCTGCCTCCTCTGGGTGACCACTTAAAAAGACAAAGGGTGTAATATCACCTTGTTCTTTCTCAGACAGGGCATCTCGAAGCTCTGCACCATCCATAACAGGCATAAGAAGGTCAGATAAAATAAGATCTGGTACCGTTTTATCAAATGCATCTAACACTTCTGCCCCAGAAGAAAATACACATGTATTATAATGATCCGATAAAATATTTTTCAAAAGTTGTCTTAATATTGGATCATCATCAACTATAAAAATAGTGTGTTTTTTTAAGTAAGAATTTTCAACAGTACTTTTCTTATTTATTGGCTGAGCTTTAGGCTTAAATTTAAGTACTTTACTTATAATCATATGATTCAAGTTGTCAGTACTATCTAGAGATGTTTCATATCTAATATTATCCATTAATGTAGTAATAATTCCCAATCCTCGACCATTACCATCATCTAATACTGTTTCATTCACTCTACTACTGGAAGCATTACACTTTTCATCAAATTCAAGCATGCTTTCAGAATTATCACTGACATTAAGTACAAGCATTTTATATTCACCACAAACTTCAGTATAAATGGAAACACCGATATAAGAAGGTGCTTGAACAGGGTGCTTTACTAAATTTGCCAGAATTTCTGTAGCCGAGAGTAAAAATGACTGCATAGTTTCTTGGCATGAATTTATTTGACCTTTTAAAGAATTTTGTATTGTTCTACGTATTTTAGGTAAATCTTTAAGTTGTAACTCATCAAAACATAGCCAGAGCAAGACATCCTCGGGAATTGCTGATACACTAAAGTCCTTTGATGTAATTTCCTCTATATTAAAAGACATTTATTTCTCCATTTTTATATTTACTGCCCACCTAATACAATCAATGATTGTGATGACTATTGCAAGTAATAATTATATCCTTATAAAAATAATTTGTGTTACAATAAGAACTAGGAGATTAATTATGAAGAAATTTACATGTTTAACTGGAGTCGCAGCTTCTCTACCAATGTCTAACATTGATACAGATATGATCATTCCAAAACAATTTTTACGAACTATTAAACGCACAGGGCTTGGCAAAAACCTTTTTGATGAATTACGTTATGATGGTAATGGAGCTGAAAAAGCTGATTTTATTCTTAATCAAGAACCATATAGAAATGCTTCAATTCTAGTTGCTGGAGAAAATTTTGGTTGTGGGTCTAGTAGAGAACATGCACCATGGGCTTTATTAGACTTTGGAATCAGCTGTATTATTTCCGTTAGTTTTGCCGATATTTTTTATAACAACTGCTTTAAAAATGGTATCCTACCTATAGTTCTAGACAGTGAAACAATTCAAGATATATTTAGCTGCCTCAAAGATTCCAATAATTGCAATATAACTGTAGACTTAGAACTGCAAACTATCGCCTACAATAATAATCAAACAACATTTGAGATTGATAGTTTTAGAAAAGAATGCTTATTAAATGGACTAGATGATATAGATTTAACTCTAAAATTAGAGCAAAATATCTCAACTTACGAATCAAACCAAAATCATACAATGCCTTGGGTGAAAACTATTTTAGGGGGTAGAATTTAATGGTTAACGATATATCACGTTTTCTACCGCCAAGCAGTAAGAATACCAAAACCAAAGCTACAACTATTAAAAGCGAAGATATAAATGCTGCAATTTCAATGACTGATGATGGCTCTACTTGTATCTTTTGTGACTATAATTTTACTGAGCCTCCAGAGTTTATATTGTTAGATATGTACAGTGCTACCATACATATTGTAGGCGGTGATTTTGGAATTCCAGGTGTTCACTTGCAATATCCGCTAGAATATGATAAAATAGAAGTATGGAAAGATAAAAAGACAACTTATTTCTCACATGTAGGTGAGAATAAGGCAGAAAATATGTATGAGCTTGAAATTGTTTTTGCAAATGGAGACATACAATAAAATAAACATATATTAAGGTGTTACTACTATGACAGATACAAATCAACAACAGACTGATACAGAAAACTTAGATGCAAATGAGCCTAGAGAAGAAACATTCGCCGATATAGAGGCAAAAGAACGCAACCGATCTATGGCTCAACAGAAAATGGAACAAGAAGCTGATGATGTCGCACCTTGGTATAAAAAAAGACTTCCTGATACTTGGTATAGTACAGGCATTACAAGTCAAGAAGAGAAAATGGCGTATGAAAGAGCCAAGCGTTTAATCATGGCTCTTTTGGGTGGTAACAAACAGTCTAGCCCTTCACCAAGCACAGTTGAAAGACCTGTAGGTATTACTCAAGGAACTACATCTGCTTTAAATGGTGAAATGAATGGAATGGCAACTGGAATTTCTCAAACTATAATGCAGGGAGTGACACCTAAGGTTCAGCCACAACATACCATTAATAACCCACAAGTTAAAAACACTGGGCTTACACAAAAAATGAAACTTTAGAATAATCCAGCATGTTGACTGTTACCGATTGATTCTTCTAACAATTCAGTAAACTGATATTTTGTTTGCTCGACAACACCTTTAAAGATGTCTAACTCTTTTCCTGCAAGCTTTTTACCTTTTTGTATCTTTAATTTACGTGGATTAATCTGCCTACCATTAGATAGTATCTCATAATGTAAATGTGGCCCTGTAGAACGTCCTGTTGTACCTACATAACCAATAATTTTACCTTGTTGAACACGACTGCCTTTCCGCAATCCTTTTTTAAACCTACTCATATGGGCATAGGCAGTGGCTAAACCGGAATGATGATGTATGCGAATATACTTACCGTAACCACCTTTATTACCAATATAAGAGATACGTCCATCTCCTGCTGCATATATCGGAGTTCCCCTAGAGGCTGCAAAATCAATGCCTTTATGCATCTTACTATAACCAAGAACGGGGTGCTTACGCATACCAAAGCCAGATGATAGCCTTGCACCATTTATTGGTGTTTTCATCAAAGCCTTACGGACTGAACGACCTGTTTCCTCATAATACCCTACATCATTCTGCGTATCTTTATAACGATATAAAGTTATCTTCTCAGAGTTCTTTAAGTCCAAGCTAACATAGGTAATTTCAGAAGCACTTGAAACTACTTTATTGTCCTCAGTTAATGTCATGTTATACATTATTTCAAATTCATCGCCTGATTTTATATCTCGTTGAAAATCTACCGCCCATGAATATATACGTATCATGTCTACAATCAGACTATTTGGCATTTTTTGATTTAAAGCCTCTTTATAAAGTGAGCTTTTAATAACTCCTCGCTTAACAAATGAAACAGTCTTAGTTGGTGCTTCTCTCTCAACTACTCCATACCTGCCATCATCCATAACATTCAAAATAATTTTATGTAGCAAATCTTTTTGAATTTCCAGTCTTTTAAAAGTGCCTTTTTCTGTAATAATCGACAACTCTTGTCCAATTTGCATGTCTTTTGGATTGTAAAGTTGCTGTAAGGCTACAGTAATATTATATGCCTGAGTAGCTTTCACTCCTCCCCGCTCTAATAATTTACTTAAAGTGTCGCCCTTAGATACTCGCAGATTTTTTCTTGTTGCGTTATCGCCTAGGCTTGTAATTATTTGTGCTTCTTCAATCTCTACAAAAGGCTTTTTAGACGGCTTAGAAATACTGATTACAGGCAACGAAACTTCTTCTGCAGACAAAACTATACTATCTTGCTCTTTAGCAATGTTAGTGAATGTTCTCTGCAATTCCATTGCTTTATTGCCAATATTTGTAACAATCTCTTCTGCTGAGGGAGAAATATTATTATATGCACTAGCTACTTGCTTGCCTGTTGTGCTGATAGTGTCTTCTTTATCTTCACCAAAATTGGCAAATATAATAAATATTGCTAATACCACAATTGGCAGTACGATATATCTCAATTTTGGTTTGGTGAGACGCTCGAAACGTGAGTAGTATCGATAACTATTTTGAAGCACTATAACCTCTTACAAATATCTACAAGAAGTAAGTTTTATACCACATATAAAGACTAGAATAAAAGATATATTTTGTGTATGTTTCTTTATTGAAGTTTTTTTTAACAAACAGGGATAGCTATCAATGGGTATTATGGATGGAAAACGTGGTTTAATTATGGGAGTTGCTAACTCTCGCTCAATTGCTTGGGGAATTGCAGAGCAAATGCATAAAAATGGTGCTGAGCTTGCTTTCACCTATCAAGGTGATGCTTTAGGGAAGCGTGTGCGTCCTCTTGCGGAACAGGTAGGATCGAATATTGTACTGCCATGCGATGTAACAGACGAATCTAGTATAGATTCAGTATTTAAAGCACTAGAAAAAGAATGGGGACAGTTAGACTTTATTGTTCACGCTATTGCTTATTCAGATAAAGATGAACTCTCTGGAAAATACCTTGATACTACTCGTGATAATTTCCTAATGACAATGGATATTTCTGTATATTCCTTTACAACCATTGCAAAACGAGCCGTGCCATTAATGAAAAATGGTGGAAGCCTTATAACAATGAGCTATCTAGGTGCTGAGCGTGTAATGCCTCATTATAATGTTATGGGTGTTGCTAAAGCTGCTTTAGAAGCATCTGTACGCTACCTTGCCAGCGACGTTGGTGAACAAAATATTAGAGTGAATGCAATAAGTGCGGGACCGATTAAAACACTAGCTGCTAGCGGCATCGGAGATTTCAGATTTATCTTAAAATGGAACGAATATAACTCTCCATTACGTAAGAATATCACGATTGAAGATGTAGGAAATGCTGCATTATTCCTATTAAGTGACCTTGGCAGTGGTGTTACAGGAGATGTCATACATATAGACTCTGGATATCATTCTGTAGGAATGGCATCAATTGGCGGAGCTGAAAAAACAGCGGAACTATTAAACCAACTCAAAAAGTAGTGTATTAGGAATAAATTCATTATGAGATACATATCATTTATATTTATATTTTTGGTGCTCACAGGCTGTCAGGACAAAGAAGTTAATTCTTTGCAAGATAGAAATGGCATAAAATATGAAGTAAATGCAAAAAATCCTTTCACTGGTAAATTTATTAGATACTGGAATAATGATAAAAGTGGACAGAAAAAAATAGAAAAATTCTATAAAGATGGCAAACAAAATGGGATTGCAACTGCTTGGTATAAGAGTGGTAAGAAAAAAGAAGAAAGAAGCTATAAATATGGTAAATTAGACGGGGCTGCAACTGCTTGGTATACGAATAGCCAAAAAAAAATAGAAATATCATATAAAAATGGCAAACAAGATGGGCTTACAACTGCTTGGGATTATAATGGTCAGAAACTGGCAGAAAAATTCTATAAAAATGGTAAAGTAACAGAGAAACCATAATGTGTGGTGATTATTATTAAAAAATACTACAAATTGTAATATACGTCATTGCGAGCAGAGCGTAGCAATCCAGAGAGTTGCAGATATAAACTAGATTGCCTCTGCTTGCTTGTGGCATAGCTCTATAAGGTCTATGCAAGATTTTAAGTCTTTAGCTGTTGCTTGAACTATTTTGTTTTCAATGGTGCCACCAGATATTTCATTTATTAGGACACAAGCACTAGGACAGCTAATATTTATTTCTATAATGAAGTCGCCTAAGAAATCAACTCCTGCAATAAATATATCATGTTCTTTCATTAATTGCTGAGTTTCAGAAATTTTTACTTTCTGCCAATCTGTTAGCCCTTTATTTTTCCTGACTGTTCCACCCTTAGAAATATTGCAAATATAACTACCTTCAGGTGCGACACGATCTAACATACCTAAAACATCATCTTGAGTAATTACAACACGAGTATCAATTTGTTCAATCCCTGTTTTTATATACCCTTGTATAATAACGTAACCTGAATCTGATATTAAAGTTTCTGCATGTTCTATAAGCTCCTCTAAAGAACTAGCTTTATAAATACTCTTTCCACCAAACTCAGATGGAGCTTTAACAATAAATTCTTGGTATCCATCTACAGTAAGGTGGCGATACGCACGCTTCACATTGTCTAAAGATGACGCAGAATATAAAGAATTATCACTTATATGCATTGTTGATAGCTTATCATGAAATGTAAGTATGGATTGAGGCGAATTAAGTATTTTTGCATTTACATGACATAGTTGTCTTAATAATTCATAGTAATGGACAGAGTTCACAGGATCATTACGTAACCACACAAGATCATTTTCTAATACAGGAACACCAGATAAATATAGTTGTTTATTTTTTATAAAAATATCTTCAGATGTGTGCCAAGTAGCATGATATCCATGACGCTCATAACCTTTTTTTAATAGTAAGCTACTATCAATTTTCTTATGCAGAGTTTCTTCTGGATCACCGATAAAGAAAACTTGAGTTTCTGGAGTTATTTTTAAATCAAAAACATCTTGGTCTATATTAATGTTAATTGACCAGTTACAAACTTCTCCAGTTGAGTTCTTCCATATAATGTCTTCTTTTTCTTGCTCAACAACACTGCCAAGTAGCGGACAATAATATCTTACAACACCACTACGCTCACCAAGTATTACAACGTAATGCCCAATATGAGAATCTTTGTTTTTAATATTAGCAATAGCCAAACCCTTATACTTTAAATCATCATATTGATCACAACCGTGATTTGTTACCGGTAAATTACTTTCAGCCCACTCTGCCATCTTATGATGACATACCCCTTTATTAGGGATGGATGAAAGCATGCTAGATATAATTACTTGTGGCAAATAATAATTAGGATCATCATAAATATGAGATAATATCTTAGTAACAGCTGATAAAGCAGCAATGCCACATGTATAGTTTGTATTCTGTCTTGGTAGTACAATATCCATTATTAGCTCCCCATAATAATTGCCCGCACAAGACTATTATATACGGTTATCATTTATGAAAAGTTAATTGATAGAAAAGTACTTTTAATTTTAAATTTCAAATTCTAGAAATGCAAAACCCTGTCATAGGCATCTAACACAGATTCGTGCATCATTTCAGATAATGTTGGATGTGGGAAAATAGTATGTATCAACTCTGCTTCAGTCGTTTCTAGCGTTTTTGCTATACCAAAACCGTTAATTAGCTCCGTGACTTCTGCCCCAACCATATGAGCACCCAAAAGCTCACCTGTTTTGGCATCAAATATAGTTTTAACCATACCTTCAGTCTCGCCCAAAGCAATAGCCTTACCATTCCCCATAAATGGAAAACGTCCAATTTTAACTTGATAGCCTTTTTCTTTTGCCACTGCTTCAGTTAGACCTATTGAGGCTATTTGTGGCATACAATAGGTGCAACCAGCAATTAATGAAGTATCAAGAGGGTGGACATCTTTCTGCCCTGTGATTTTTTCAACGCAAATAATGGCTTCATGACTGGCTTTATGTGCAAGCCATGGAGAACCTGCCAAATCACCAATAGCATAAATACCTTTTTCATCAGTCTCTGACCATTCATTAACCACGACATGAGTTCTGTCAGTTTTAACTTTAGTATTTTCAAGCCCTATATCTTCTATATTCCCAACAATACCAACAGCCATAATCACTGCATCAACTGTTATTTCATGCTTTTCTTTTCCAGTCTTGAAACTCACAGTTACGCTATTCTTATTCTTCTTAAAATCACCCAGCTCTGCATTTGTAATTATTTTGATACCTTGCTTTTCAAATTGTTTCTGAGCAAAAGCAGATATCTCAGCATCTTCAGCCGGTAAAATCCTATCTATTGCTTCAACAACAGTAACCTCTGTCCCTAATGTATTATAAAAACTCGCAAACTCAATACCAATAGCCCCAGAGCCTACAACCAATAATGATTTTGGCATTTTCTTTGGTGATAAAGCTTCTTTATAGCTCCAAATTAAATCGCCGTCAGGTTCTTTTCCTGCAAGCACTCTTGCCCTTGCCCCTGTCGCTAAAATAATATGTTTAGATGATAGCTTTGCTATTTCTTTTTTATCTTTTGTAACTAACGCTTTATTTTTACCCAAAAGCATTCCATGACCATCGAAAACAGTCACTTTGTTTTTCTTCATTAAATGAGCAATACCACCACTTAGCTGATTTGCGATACCTCTGGATCGTTTTATAATTTTATCAAAATCAAATCTTACATTATCCGCCGCAAGACCAAAATCATCTGCGTGCTTCATTAAATGGTAAACCTCAGCTGAACGCAACAAAGCTTTAGTTGGAATGCAGCCCCAATTTAAACATATACCACCTAAATGTTGCTTTTCAATCAAAGCTGTCTTTAACCCTAATTGACTAGCACGTATAGCAGCAACGTAACCACCTGGCCCTCCGCCAATTACTATGATATCAAAGCTTTGTTCTAGCATTTGCAATTATTTTCATTTAGTTATTAAGATTAGTTTTTTGGACTTCGATTATTCTTCTTGACTTGTTTTGACTGTTTTTTATTGTCATTAGCATTATCGTCTTTATTACCCCAAAATGTAAACATCGATTTTATGCTACGCATAAATTTTTGTGGCTTTTGATTTTGATATTTTTTCTTTTCATTTAAGGCAATAAATATACGCTCCAATTTTGCCTGATCGCTACAATTAAGCTCACGAGCCAAACAATAAAGCTTTTTATCTTCTTTATTCAAATTATCATGCTCAATATCACCATTATATTCAACAATCTTAGTATACATTATATTAAAGTCTTTTTGCTTCACCTGTTTATCAAGTAACCTAGCTAGTGTACGCAAAGCATTTTTACTGCGAGTATGTTCTTGATCTGCATAAACCTTATTCTTTAAAATTTCAGCAAGCTTATCTAGTTTCTCACCTTCATCTATTATCATACGGTCTGCATATTTTCCTAATGCTTCGATATTAGCCGTACTAGCCGCATCAATTCTTTTTTCTATTTTAAGTTCAGGCTCATAATGATCCATTTTTCCATCAAAACTAATCAAGCGGTCACCCATTTCTGATTCTAAATCTTCAAGTGTTGCTTGCAACGTCATATGTATCATCATGCCAGCTGTTTCTTGCATTAAATCAAGTGGTGAAGCATTATTAAAATTCTCTGGGGAATAATTATTATTTTTATACAATGTGCCTAAATGCACCATTACAATCTCCGTCCCAGCTGGAGCAATCTGTTTTGCTTTTGTATAAGCATTACGCGGTAGCGTACTTCCAAATACTCCGCCATCCAGAAAAACATAACGCTCTTGTGCATCTGGGGCTTCAGGATTAGGAGAGGTATAAAAATACTTGGTTTTAAACATCGTAGGTGCAGTACAGCTTGCCCTAACTGCATCTTTTAACGCCATATTACGCCAGCCTTCTTTATCTGAAATTTTATCTAGCTTTTCTATCCATACAGGACGATTCGATTTCACATCTGTTGCTGTAATAATTAAATTAGTCAAACTATCACCTATGGTTTTATCACCGTATATATCAGATAGTTTTTCTTCTAATTTTTTTACATCATAATATCCATCTGTACCAGGTACAAAGTGCTTCAAATTTCTAAATTTCACTTCTGGAAAAATACTTTGTACATCATCACCAAATCTTTCTGCAATTTCTTTAGCTGTAAAACGTGGTTTCTTGGGATCTTCATCAGATGGTGCAGTCAAAGCAGACCCCATCAAAGACCCAACAGAGGTCACAGCAACCATATCAAATAACTCCGCCATCGGTTTGCCTGTTCTCTCCTCTAACTCAGCCATAACTCTCGCAGGTATGATTCCACGCACGCCACCGCCATCAATTACTAAAACTGTAAAAGCACGCTTGTTTGTTCCCATAGGAGACAGCCTTTCTCATTCGTATTAAAGTATCAAAAATACTAATATTCTGTATGACAGCAATAATACAATACTTTATAGCAAATGTCAGTAAAAATATTTTCATCAAAATTAAAAAAAGACTTGCATTTAACGTATATTTTAATGTAATAATCTTTCTAATAGTGAATTGATAAATAATATGTTTACAATTAGCGATTAGAATAATGATAAGATATGGGCAACATATCCATAAAAAATAAAAAGTGAACCGCCGGAATTTACATAAGGGTATGTAAATTTGCGATTATCGGGTTCCGTAAAAAAGGATAGAAAACAATGAATGAAATTGAAAACTTCGAACAACAGCAAATGGAAAAGCTGATTGCAGATAAAAAAATTCCAAACTTTGACCCAGGTGACACTGTACGTGTTAATGTTAAGATTAAAGAGGGCACTCGTGAACGTATTCAGGGATATGAAGGCGTATGTATTGCTAAAGGCGGAAAAGGAATGAACCATTCATTCACAGTACGTAAAATTAGCTATGGCGAAGGCGTTGAACGTGTATTTCCTTTATTCAGCCCACGTATCGAATCTATTATACTAATACGCAGAGGCGACGTTAGACGCTCTAAACTTTATTACTTACGTGACCGTCGTGGTAAGTCTGCTCGTATTAAAGAGCGTACAACTGGTCATGGTATTGAAGAAAAAACACCAAAATCAGTTAAAGCTAAAAAAGTTGCTGCTAACGGCTAATTTAGATAAATAAGATTATAAAATATTTAAAAATGCTCATGAAATAAAATCATGGGCATTTTTTATAAGTATAACAACTTTCATTAATCAGCTTATTACTTAAAGTTTCTCAAGTCTTCAATTGCTTTTATTTCAATCCAATTTTGAAACCCAAGTTTATTTGCAAATATAGCAAGAACCAATAATATCATAGAAAATTAAAAGAGTAACTGTAGCCTTTATGATATTACTTACCTAACATAAAAACACTGCATCATCAATTTTGTTTTGAATTAATTATGCTACACTTATTAGAATATATTATTGGACAATCCTTTTTAAGTGGCAATCCTACTCTAGACTTTAATCGTTTCTCCAGCTCTCGTGCATAAAGATTAGTAGGTTTTAGAACTTGCCAAAACATATAGTTCGGTTTCAGCTGAGAAAGAGAAAAATTGTAAATTGAATCAAGTGATTTATGTGCCGGCAAACCATGTGGAGTACCCATAATAGAAGATTTTGATTCTGCCGTCGAATATAAAAAGTTTTTGTAATGTACTTGTTGTCCAATCGGTAAAATGCCAGATATTCGTGGATAATAATGATAGACGCCTGCATAACTATTTTTTGTTTCTTTAAATCCTAAACCTTTCTTAGAATGCTCCATTGCCTCAAAGAACACATCTGGACCACCAAATCCAAGTCCATAAGATTTGAAGTTCTCAATAAAGTTCTTTAAGGCTTTTCTAGGGTAATTTAGATTTTGGAAAATAGGCGTATGTCTAAAAACACATCCTGCATGGCGTTGTATATTAATCTGTCCATTTATAAAATTTCTTTCTTGTTTAGCCTTATAGCTATTACCTCTTATGCGAAAACCATTAGCAGTTTCAGGAAAAGTAATAGAAGAAAAGCTACTATTATTGTCATATCTTTTGCTGATTGCAGTAAGAAGATTTTTAAAACCAATAAATGTGCCAGGATGTCCAAAATTTGCCATATTTATATTTTCAGAATTTCTTCCTTGTGTATAGTAAGGAGCAACAGTTACAGAGTTAACAGTCGCATTTGCTTGTTTTAAAATATAATTTGGTAAATTATCCAAACTTATACCCAGCTTCTTATTATAAATTCTGTACCTATATTGAATCATAATAGATAATTTCTTGTTGTAAGTAGCTAGTTCTGCAATATCTCTATCGATCATTTTGAAGTTATAAATGCCAGGAGCCGTTTCAAGTTCTGACCAATAATAGGTTTTTTGTACTCCTCGCATCTCAGTAACATCTTTATAAACCCTAACAAAATCTTGTATTAATTTAAAAGAACCTCCTTCTTTCTTTCTTAAGTCACTAGGAATCATAATATAGTGACCAGGATTCCATTTAACAAAACCTCTCTGGGTCTCAAATGGTGTTATATCACAAATATTCTCAACCTGATTACTTTCTTTAGGCTCCTGTAATCCATGAACCAAGCTTGGTAACAGAAAAAAAACTATAAGAATAACACTAAATAAAAACTTATGGGTTAATTGTATTTTATAATTGCATAACATTTTCATTACCTTTTATTTATTAAAAAACTTTAGATACTTTCAATTTAGAGTAGTTTGATAAAACTAAATACTAGTATTAAATACTTAAAATTATACCCCTATAATCGATTATCTTATTAGCTAAAGTTTTTCAGGTCTTCAATTCCTTTTATTTCAATCCAATTTTGAAACCCAAGTTTATTTGCAAATATAGCAAGAACTAATAAACCATAAAAAATTGCTAAAAGAGCTATGACTTTTGCTAGACTACCCGACGAGGTTATACAATCCTCTATATGCTCTTTATCAAAATCATGTACATCTGTGTACAATTTTGTTGCCCCTAGTAAGAAAAACGGGCGTATAAAAACAGTAATAAAGCCTACAGATACAACAAGTGGTAAGAAAACGGCACGATAACATATATAAAGCCAATTATCCCCACGCCATTCAATATCGTATAGTGACAACCAAGCAGCTATCCCAAAATAAATTAAAATACCTAATATCCAACAAATCAAGCTATAGCCGAAACGCAAACTAATAGCTCGCATAGGCTCTTTTTTAATAACAAGTAAAGATTCTTTCCCTGCACCAACCAGCCCTTTACCATTAATCAACCCAGGTATCATACACATTGTGCCTAACTTCCATGCATAATATAAAACTTCATCTACAATTGTACGATTATTCCTCTTTTTCGGAAGGCGATCAATAATTGCGTTAACCGTAATCCATGAATCTGCCGTAGTAAAAGCCCATATACGAGCTTGATTCTTCTGTGCAATGCTAAGCGTTGTTATAACAGAAGAAAAACCATAGGCTTGCCTCATAAAATGAGTTGCTGCCATTGCAGAATTAAATATACCAATAGGATAGCTTGTCAACACAACAATCAAGAACAACCAACCCATCATAATTAAACCAACAATAGTTGCTGGAGATTCTTGATCTTTCTCCAAAGCCGTGTCTACAGCTCGCCATAATTCATCTGGTATCCAATCAATAATTTGTATAAAAGCAAAGTACCCCAAAGCTATAGTGAGCCACTGTAGAATAGCAAACACAATAATCTCTTTTTCTTGCATGATAAGTTTTAATGTAGATAAACTGGATCTTCCAAACTCATTAACATTACTTAAATTGCTAATACGTGCGCGATCACGATTCTTTAATAAGGTTGCTCTCGCCTGACCTTCAATAAAACTTAATTTTTTCTTTGTTTTGAATCCTAACAATGAATATACCTATAATTTATACGGCAGGGGCGGCTAATCGTTTTATAGCTGGGCTTGACTGCTCTTTTTTATCCTCTGGCAATACAGCAGGCAACGACTTAACCGCATATTTACTTTCTTCTGGTGGGGCTGGCAGTTTTGCTTGTTCAGGCCCAACTAACTTCTTAACACTATCCTCATTATCAACACTTTCTTCTTGTGGAGCTGGCAATTTTGTATAGCTAGTAGATACACCTAACTCTGGTACTTTTTCTGCTAGTGTCTCTGGTTCCATACTAATAGGCTCATTCTCAACAAGATTATCAACGGGGGCAGCAACTGATACAACAGGTGTTTCTGGTAAAGCTACATTAGATGGCACATCAACAACCTCTGATTCCATGGCGGGGGCTGGCTCATCTACGGCAGGAGCACCAGGTGCCTCTCCTTCAAACTTACTTTTCACCTCAGCTTCTGGCAATTTATAGTTAGAAACCTCTAAGCCATGCTCCATTGCAACTTGTGCTAACATATTTTTTGATTGTTTAGAGCCATGAACATTAATGCTGTCCCAGCCCTTGTCTTTTGCTGTCAAAACAATAACTAATGCTGTGTCAGCATCCATTTTACGAGAGCCACCTTTATCTTTATACCCTACAAAATCAACCAAAGAACCACCAATTTCTGTCTTCATATCCATGATTTGGCTACCATCTTTTAAGTAAATTTCTACATCACCACCATCAACAGCATCAGTTCTTCCCAGAACTCTTTCTTTTAATTGTTGCTGTTCTTCTACTGTTAATCCTATGGTTTTATTAGCTATTTTAGATGTCCGCACTTCCAGATCTGATTCATTATCTATTTCGATATGTTGAGCATTAGGAAGTTCTAGCTCCGCCTCTTCTTCTAGTTGCCTTTGTTTTTTCTTTTCTTCCTGCCTATCTATATCTGCTTGTATAGCGGCTTCTATTTTTTGTTGTTCATCATCTTCAGGATTAAGAACAGAAACTGTGGCAACATTTTCTAAATCCTCTTCTTCAAACTCTGGTAGGACAATTTCAGGCTCTATTTCTGGCTCTTCAATCTCTTCTACATCTTCAATATCAGTTTCTGGAGTAACACTAGGCTCTTCAACAACTTCTGCATCTTCAGCATCTAAGACATCATCTGTATTGCCAGCATCATAACGACTTAAGTTCTCCGCAGCTAATGACTCATCATCTATCTGGTTGTTTGGAGTATTATCTGAACTATTACCTAAAACTTCTAACTCATTTGCCATTACACTACCTCGCACAATAATAATTACTATAATTAAAGCTATACATATAGTGTATCATATTAGTTAATAAAAAGCAAATCTATCTATCTTATGACCAATGCCTACATATAGCCACACTTTATGATTTTTGCTTGTGCTGTCTCTGCATGCATTTTTTCAACTCTTTCATAGGTTGCAAGCATTTCTTTAGATGTTTCTCGTAACTCTTTCAAAATAGCTACCTTACCAGAAGTTACATCGTTTCCACTTACAGTTACAGTAGCCATAGTATTTGTTATTAATTCAAACTGCTCCATTAAAGTTTTTTGTGTTAAGCTTTCTTCTTGATTTTCTTCACCTGCCATTTGCCATTTTTCAATCTCCCTTATTAATTTGTTTTGTTTATAAATATGATTCTTTATATTCAAAATCACGTTACAGAAGCAACACGATTTTAGCAATATGTCAACATATTAATTTAATTAAATTTGCGGATATCTGTCAAATGACCTGTAATAGCGGCAAGAGTTGCCATTGCTGGACTCATTAAATGAGTGCGTCCACCCCGCCCTTGCCTGCCTTCAAAATTACGATTTGAGGTTGAGGCGCAACGCTCCCCCTCCTCTAGTCTATCAGCATTCATTGCAAGGCACATAGAACAGCCTGCCTCTCGCCAATCAAAGCCT
>JAJFGX010000118.1 GCA_021775895.1 Alphaproteobacteria bacterium
AAAATTTCTTAGTAATTGGTATTTCTATCATTTTAACACTACCAGTTAAATGCAGTACTCGATGATTATATAATTCATCGCTTTCTTCGGTAAATAATACCCATGTATCTGGCTTATCGGTTACTATCATTGCTTTGGCTATTTCACCAACTGTATAAGTATCTTTTTCAGTGATGATTTCTAATCCACTAAAGCGATAACCAATATCATTAGCTTTCTTTTCTGATACGTAAATATTGGTACTAGCTGTGACTTTTTTACCGTCATCAAATCCCGTAAATTCAAAGGTATAGTAACCATTTTCATGAGGTTCAAAGTTAAATATTGTTTCACCTTTTTCATTGGTTTTTACAAATTTTGTAAATACTTCATTACCGCTATGTCCCGCTGGTTGGACAGTTTTTTTATCTTGAATGATTGCATCATGCCATAAATTACGTTTTACAACCACTTGCCCCTCAACTGATACAGGGTTATCATTTGCAGTCATTGTTTTTATATTTATTTCAGCTTTATCACCTGGGCGGTATAAATGATGTTTTGCCTTTAAGAATGCAAAGAAACTATTTTTTGTTACTTTAACTGTACTTGTTGAGCGTATTTCTCGTCTACTTTTATCAACAACCCTAGCTTCAATTCTATATTTCAAATCATTGCTAGCATCTTTTAGAGTTTCAATAGTAAATCTGGCTTTACCATCTTTATCAGTTTTAATTTTTTTCTGAGTTACTAACCTACCTTGACCACCGTAATTATAGCCACCTCGACGGTGAGAAATATAGTGATCATAGCCACTTTGCATGTTGTCGTAATACCAAGAGTATTCTCTTTGTGGTTGGTAGTTATGATAATAAGGTTGCTGGTAAACTAAATACTCCACTTGGGCATCTGCAACTGCTCCACCAAAGTAATATTTAGCATCAATTTCCATTTCTAAAGTATCACCTAGCTTGAAAATGGCACTTTTTTCACCATCTTTGATTTTTGGTGCTACCTTTACTTCAAATTCTGGAAGCTTATATTCTTCAAGGCGGAATAAAGAAGATGATGATAGTTTATAATCATTCTTAGCATCTAATAATTCTAAGCGATACTCGCCTAATGTTGCTTTTTCATCAAGCGTGAAACTACCAGAAAATGAACCATAGTCATTTAATTTATATATTGCTTCTTTTATTTGAGTGCCTTGAGGATCATAAATACGAGCCTTAACATTCATTGCTGGAAAACTTGTGAAACCACCGTTTTTTGCAATCTTTAATATGCCCTTAAAATTAACTTTTTCGGTTGGACGATAAGCAGGTCTGTCAGTATAGGCATATAACCACCAATCACCTTTGTTATAGTTGCGACTATTATAGTAATTTTGTTCTATAAATGCTTGTTTGCCATCTTTATCAACTACTACAGCAAAAAGATTGTTTTGTTTATAGTTAGGGCGACCTTGTAAATCATCTTTAATTTTTACAGTTAAAGTACCATCTTCACCAGTGCGTCCCGATCCAATTTCCCAATGAGTTCCTGTTTTTTGGTTATACCATGAGTACATATATTTAATATACTTGTTAGCTAATGGTTTTCCTGTTTGTGCGTTAGTTGCAAAAAACAAAGCTTTTTTACTAGACATTTTACCAACCAAAGAAATATCACTAACCAAAATTAAATCATAAACTCTGTTGCCATTAGGTGTCATCACCATTAACAAATAAGCTCCGACTGGCAATTCGCCCATTTTAGGGTCTACATTATCTTTTTTATTTTTAAGACGCCATTCAGCAAGCCCTTGATTGAGGCTATGGTTTTTATATTTACCATCATTTTTTAGATCAATAGTCCATTTTGCGTGCACTGGTAGTGATAAATACCTAACACTCTTCTCAACTAGATTCCTAAGTAAGTTGCGGTAGCCTGTATAGCCATTATTATACTTATTTAATTTAAGTTCTTCTGCCATGTTTAGTTTATATAGAGTGGCATTTGCTGTGCTTACATTTTTCCAATTTAAATTAAAACGAATTTGGCTATTAGGTAGGAAAGCATTTCCCACACCTAAACTAAGCTCTGGTTTAGTAATCTGTTGTATTCTGTTTCCAGCATTACCCAGCCACTTTGAAGATCCTTTGCGGAATGTTTTTAAGAATTTACGATATGTATCTAAAGAATTAACAAAGTCTTGTTTCGAATCATAAAACTGACCTAGTTGGTACAAAGCATCATCTGCCCATTCAGAGCGTCCATAATCATCAACGATGGCTTGAAATTTTTCGGCCACCTTTTTAACATTATTGGAGTTACTTTGTTTATAGATCATTGCTAAGCCATAATATGCATGTGCTTTATCTTCATCTGTCTGGGCAATTTTTAAAATCTCATTAAACAAACCTTTTAATGGGTTATTATTTTTTGGATTGGGGTTTGGAATAGGTGGAACAATTCTATCTTGTCCTAAATGTAAACTTCTTATATCTGTATAATACCAACCAGATTGATTTGTAACATAATCAGCAAGTGTGAAGCTTATATTTATAAACTTTTGCCTAGCTAATTTTATGTCTGAAGAACCTGCCCACCATTCCCGAGCATCTTCCAGCCATTTTTTTATCTCTTTCTGTTTACCCCATGGGTTATCTTTGATGTATAGAACAGCTAATGTTGTGCCAGCTTCAAAGCTCCATCTATCTTTAGTCTTATCTTCTGTCATGTCTTTTAATACTTTAGTAGCTTTTGATAAATTGCGAGCATCATTGCCTTTGATAATGCTGTCTGCCCATTTAAACTGCACTTCACGGGCTAAACTATCATTACTAGTTTTTTGCTTTAAGAAACTATTATATGCCTTTGCTGCATAGGCATATGATTTTTGATTGTAATATTTGTTAGCTGTTTTTAAATCTGATGCTTTATATGCATGGCTTCCAGAAATAAAAAATGTTGATAAAATCAATATTGAAATAAATAAAGTAATTTTTTTGAACATAGTATTATACCTCTAAATGTAGTTGTTTCTTTTTAGACGCTAAAACAATAATAGTCCTTTGAAACTTTTTTAACTATTAATTTTAATGATAAAAGCTATAATATTTTATTAAGTTTTTAGTGGAGGAAAGTGACATGAAAAAAGAAAATGGCAAAGCCAATATGATAGATATACACCGTGAAGATAAAACATCTTTGCAAGAATTAGAGAAATTAAAACAGGCAGATGCAGATTGGGAAAATATTTTTGCTTTGTCTAATCAAGAAGAGTTTTCTAACTTGCTCTATGTTTTAACACATAAACAATATAAAGAAGATGAAGCTGAGAAATTATGGTTTGAGATTTTAGAGCATAACAAGTCTTTGGAAAAATCTTTAGATAGAGATCCTGGACTTTTAGTTTCTGCACTTGATTATCTATGGAATTTTAGTAATCAATTAAAAGCTCCATACTTAACTGAAGAAGAACATATAGAGTACTTAAAGGAAAAAGCTATTAAAGATGATTTAACAGGGCTTTGCACCAGAGACGTTTTCAATTATTTTATTGATAAAGAAATTGCAAATGCTAAACGTTATAAAACACATCTTGCTTTGGCAATTATGGATATTGATGATTTTAAAGGAATTAATGATACTCATGGTCATAACAAGGGTGATGAGGTGTTAACTGAGCTTGCAGAATTGATTCAGTCTCATATGCGTGAATCTGATTTAGCTATTAGGTATGGCGGAGAAGAATTTGCAATTGTTATGCGAGAAACTCCAGGGCCTCAAGCATTGGAGACTATGCAGCGTTTAAAAGATAAAATAGCAGAAACCAAACTTGCTGGACTATCAATTACTATTAGTATCGGGGTTAGTGAGTTTAATCCTGAAATACACACAAGTAAGAGCTTGTTTTTAGAAAGCAGTGATAAAGCTATGTACAATGCTAAAAGATCTGGTAAAAATAGAGTCATATTTAACTAATCTTTATAGGAATTAATATAGATATGGCTGAACCGTCATTTTCAATAGAACATAGGGCTTTGTTTGAAGCCATTAAATCAGGTGATATGGATTATATAATTCCATATACGCAGTCTCATAGTATAGATATTAATATATGTAATGATAATGGAGAAACGCCACTTTTATACGCAATGCGTTATGCTCCAAAAGATATGAAACAAAAAATTGTTACAATAATATCTACAGCCCCATACACTTTGGTAGATATTTCTGACAACAATCAAACAACACCACTACATGAAGCGATAAAACAAGATAACCCCGATATAATGCTTACATTATTGTATAAATATGCAGATATACATTTTAAGAATAGTAACAATGAATCTGCTTTAGATATGATAAGTAATAATAATTGTCCAAATATTAATCAAATGATACAAAATAATACACCTGAGTGGCTCGAAAGTATTGCGGATCATAAAGTATTGTTGTCATTACGAGAAGCGGTAACTGAGCCTATTCAGTCTGCAGAAACAGAGATAAAACAGAATAGTGATTCTATAGCAAAATATAGAAAACATAGAATAAACCTTATAAAAGCCAATAAAAATAAGCAAAACAAGAAGAATCAAGACATTATAGCTAATGCGTATGAACTTTTTATTGAAACATATAAAGATGCTTGTAAAAGAATGTTTGGAACGAAATTAATAAAAGGTTTAATAGAAGAATCAACTTTTGATATTCATGAAAATCACGAATTTCTTTTACGCTGGGCAGCTAGATATGGGCAGAATAGAACGGTAGAGTATTTACTAGACCATGGGGCAGATGTTCATGCAGTTAATGATGATGCTTTATTTGTTGCTATAGGAAATAGATATTTAGAAACAGCAAATTTGTTATTGGATAGAGGTGCTAACCCCTTGGCTAGAGGTGAAAAGCCATTTAAATCACTGTTAAATAATGTGGTAAATTCACCTGCTATAAAGAAAAGCAAACTTGCTAAGCGTCTTCAGAAAATAAATAGTGACTTAGAGGCAAGAAAACGACCATTTTCAAATGAATTAAAGCCATCTTTAATGGAGAGTTTTTTATATCATACAAGCCTTAAAAGTGCGTTGGAAACTGATGATGTTAATAGCTATATTAAGTCTTTCATGCAGTCATGTAAAAAAGACTACCCTTGGTGTGCTCATCAAATTTTAAAAAGTGTGGAACTAGACAAAAACTTAATAGATAAAGGCTTTGAACATGCAGCTTGCAGGAAAAAGCACAAACCTAACCCAAATGTTATTCATGTATTGTTAGAACATGGATTAGATGCACAAAAAGCAATGAATAAATATTATAATGATGGATATAAATCATCATTAATTAGAAAGGGCGATAGTAAAACAGTGCTTGATAGCGTACGAAACACTGTCGAAATATTGGAACATTTCGGCGGTAGCAGCGCAATATCTAGGTTAAATCAAATTAATCATACAAAAGCTCAAAGCAGAAATAGAAAGCCTAATAATTAAACTGTCGTTTAGTAATGGAAGCAGAGTATTTATTCAGTGATAATACTAATTTATGTACTCCTTCATAAGAGTTTTCAGTCATTTGCATTTCATTGTTAAGCGTTTCAAATTCTTCGGACATTTTAAAGTTATGTTCTCTTTTTTCATTCTGTGCTTGGTGGAACACATTTCTAATTCTTTGATAGGTCATATCAGTGACTTCATTAATACCTGTTACAAATTTTTCTTCATTATCATTCCATTTAAAAATATTTAATAGAGTTGGCTTATATTTGGCTATAAGTGGATTGTGACGATCAGCATATTGAACTACTATATCCAATACATTCATTTTAAACATATACTCAAATTCTTTTGCTTCATTTGTTGTATCGGTTGTTTTGTTATCTGTCATAGTTTTATCCTTTTAAGTTAATTACAATACTATCATAGCAGAGACTGTATATTATGTCAAGAGAATATTTCATAAAAAAGCATTGACGATGGCGTAAAAATATGTATAGTAGTTTTTATGATGAATAGTTTAGGTTTTGATAAGTTACCTGAGGATACTCGGGTTGTTGTTGCTATGTCTGGTGGGGTGGATTCTTCTGTCGCCGCAGCCCTTTTGCATGAGCAAGGCTATGAGGTTATTGGTATAACCCTACAGCTATATGATCATGGAGATGCAGTGCAGAAAAAAGGCGCTTGTTGTGCAGGGCGTGATATATATGATGCAAAACGTGTGGCTGAAAATTGTGGTTTTAGGCATTATGTTTTAAATTATCAAAGTAAATTTAAAGAAAGTGTTGTTGAAGAGTTTGCGGATAGTTACTTGCGTGGCGAAACACCGATTCCATGTGTTCGTTGCAATCAAACTGTAAAATTTCGTGATTTATTAAAAATGGCAAAAGACCTTGATGCTGATTGTTTAGCAACGGGGCATTATATTCGCCGTGTTGTAAATGATGATGGTAGTGCAGAATTGCATGAAGCTCTTGGTGCTGACGGTAAAGATCAGAGCTATTTCTTATTCGCAACCACTCAAGAACAATTAGATTTTTTACGTTTTCCGCTCGGTGATATTCCAAAATCAGAGACAAGAAAACAAGCAGAACGCTTGGGTTTATGTGTTGCAATGAAGCCTGATAGTCAAGATATTTGCTTTGTACCAGAGGGTGGCTATGCTGATGTTGTAAGAAAACTACGTCCAGAAGCACTAAAACAAGGCAATATCGTTCATATAGATGGTCGTATTTTAGGTAAACATCAAGGCATTATCAATTACACAATAGGTCAACGTCGTGGCATAGGTATTGGCGGTGGGCATATCGAAAATAATGAGCCTGTGTATGTTGTTGCTTTAAATCCTGAAGAAAATGAAGTTATTGTAGGTTCTTATGCAGATTTAGCTAAAGATGTTATTTATATCCAAGACACAAATTGGATGCAAAATGTTACTAATTTACAAGATGCAGGCATTAAGGTTCAGGTTAAATTGCGTTCGACTCAAGAAAAATCCTCAGCTAAATTATATTGTAATGATAATGAAACTTATATAATTCTTGATGAGGCTCAATTTGGTATTGCTTCAGGTCAAGCATGTGTATGCTATCAAGGTACACGTATAATAGGCGGTGGCTGGATACATAGCAGTAAAAAAACGCAATAAAAAATCACTTGCAATCTTTTTTTAGATGCTTTACATTCCAGATAGTAAATCCTATAGTACTTATATAGATTTATTTTAGTTGATTTGTATAGGTACATTAATTAGAGGTGAGCTTGGTTGCTCGCCTTTTTGTTTGCTTTAATTTAGATTGAAAGAACATTAATAAAGAACAATGAAAACAAGCTCATTTGAAAAACGTGTGTCAGATATTATCTTGCCAGTATTGGAAGATATGGGGTTTGATCTTGTGCGTGTGCATCTTACAGGAGAAAGTAGTAATCATACTCTGCAAATTATGGCAGAGCCTTTAGATGAAACAAAAACTATAAATGTAGATGATTGTGCAAAAATTAGTAGAGAGCTATCGGATGTATTAGACGTTGATGATCCAATTGAAGGACGTTATGTTTTAGAAGTAAGCTCACCGGGGCTAGATAGACCATTAACACGTCCAAAAGATTTTGTTCGTTTTACGGGGCTGGAGGCTAAAGTTGAAATATATCCTCCATTTGAAGGGCAAAAACGATTTAAGGGCAGAATAGTTAGTGCTAGTGAGGAAGAAGGATTTACACTGGAAATGGAAAATGGAGAACAAATTGATATAAATTTTGCAGCAGTTGTACGGGCAAAATTAATTCTAAATGATGAATTGCTACAGATGGCATAAGGTTAAAATTTAATTTAATAATAAAGAGCGAGGAAAAGAAAAAATGGAAATTCTACAAGTAGCAGACGCAGTTGCACGTGAAAAAGGTATAGAACAAGAAATCGTTATTGAAGCGATGGAAGAAGCTATTCAAAAAGCAGGTCGTTCAAAATATGGTCATGAATTTGATATTCGTGTAAGCATAAATCGTGAGACTGGAGAAATTAGTCTTTTCCGCTATCAGGAAGTTTTAGACGATGATGCAGAAATTGAAAATGAAGCGACTCAAATATATATGAAATACGCAAAAGATATTAACCCAGAGATTGCAGTTGGTGAATTTATTATTGAACCTTTACCTCCTTTGGATTTTGGTCGTGTTGCGGCTCAAACAGCTCGTCAGGTTATCATGCAAAAAGTTCGTGAAGCTGAACGTGACCGTCAATTCATTGAATATAAAGATAGAGTTACAGAAATTGTTAATGGCGTTGTTAAACGTGTTGAATATGGTAATATCACAGTTGATCTTGGTCGGGCTGAGGGCTATATCCGTAGAGATGAGACTTTGCCTCGTGAACATTTTAAAAATGGTGATCGTGTGCGTGCTTATATATATGAAGTGCGTGAAGAACAGCGTGGGCCACAAATTTTCCTTTCTCGTACTCACCCTGATTTTATGGCTAAATTATTTCAACAAGAAGTACCTGAAATCTACGATGGAATCATTCAAATAAAAGCAGTTGCTCGTGATCCAGGTAGTCGTGCAAAAATTGCGGTAACATCACAGGATAGCTCTATAGATCCAGTTGGTGCTTGTGTTGGTATGCGTGGTAGTCGTGTTCAAGCTGTAGTGAACGAATTGCAAGGTGAAAAAATCGATATTATACCATGGACTGAAGATACAGGTGCATTGGGAATTAGTGCTATAGCACCTGCTCAAGTAACAAAAGTTGTACTTGATGAAGATGTTAAACGTATGGATATTGTGGTTGCAGAAGACCAACTTAGCCTTGCTATTGGTCGTAGAGGGCAGAATGTTCGCTTAGCGTCTATTCTAAGTGGCTGGGATATTGATATTATGACTGAAGCTGAAGAATCAGAACGGAGACAAGCTGAATTTAAAATTCGCTCTGCATTATTTATAGAAGCTTTAGATGTTGATGAAGTAATCGCTCACCTCTTGGTTGTTGAAGGCTTTAGTAGTATTGAAGAAATTGCAGAAACTGAAGTTTATGAACTTGCTCGTATCGAAGGATTTGATGATGATGTAGCAGAAGAGTTACGTAGTCGTGGTGAAATGTACTTAACACAAAAAGCAGAAGAATTTACAGAAGAATGTAAAAAGCTGAAAGTCAAAAAAGATTTGATTGAAGCTGAAAGCTTAACTCGTGAAATGATTTTATTATTGGCAAAAAATGGAGTTTTATCTCTAGATGACTTAGCTGATCTTGCTGGCTATGAATTAATAGAATTCATTGGTGAGGATAAAATGACTGAAGATTTAGCTAATATTATAATCATGAATACAAGAAAATCTTTAGGTTGGTTTCCAGATGAAGCTGAAACTGAAGGTGAAACTGAAGATGGCGATACAACAGAAGAACCGCAAGAAGCTGTTGCTTCTGTTTAGTGGTTTATTTTCTTCTGGTCTTTATGGATTGAATGGTGTAGAGATGTAACATAAAATTGAATATATAGTTTATATTCTAGGATATAAAACTCTGGAATATATAAAAAGGATACTAAATGGCAGAAAACACAGGTAAAGAACGCAAAAAACTGAGTCTTTCAGGTAAAGGTACTCTCAGTTTGGGTGGTGCAGCTGGTAGTACACCTCCATCAACAAAAGGTGGGAGTGTATCTGTAGAGGTACGTCGTAAGCGTCGTACTGTTTCTGATAGTGCGTCCAAGAGCTTAGATAAAAATCATAGATTGACTATGGAGGAAAAAGAAGCACGGCTTAAAGCTTTGCAAGATGCGGATGCTCAAACTACTGAAAATCTACCAAAACCTCCTCCAATTGCTGATGCAGCACGTAAACAGCAAGAAGAAGAACGTCGCCGTCAAGAGAGTGAAGAGGCACGCAAGAAAAAAGAAGCTGAGAAGGCTGTAGAGAAAGTTGATAAGGTTGAAGACAGTATGTCTGAGGCTGACCGTATTGCGGGGCAACAGGCGGTTGAGAATGTCACAACTCAAAAAGCTACAGGTCGTAAAGCATCAGGTTATAATACTGAAACTGTAACGACTGAAGAAAAGAAAAAATTAGCAGCTCCAGCCAAACGTATGAATAATAGGCGTAGAGACAGCGGACATATGACCGTTGCTCAAGCATTAAATCAGGATAGTGAAAAAAGTGAACGCCTACCTAGTCTGGCGGCACAGCGTAGAGCTCGTGAAAAAGAGCGTATGAGAATAGATTCTGAAAAGAAGAGTATTGAACATGTTAAACAGGCACGAGAAGTCATTGTTCCTGAGGCTATCACGGTGCAGGAACTAGCTAACCGTATGGCAGAGCGTATGGGCGATGTCGTAAAAAAACTCATGGAAATGGGTGTGATGGTGACAGCTAACCAAATTATAGATGTTGATACAGCTGAACTTGTTACTCAAGAATTTGGACATACAGTTAAACGTGTTTCTGAATCAGATGTTGAAGAAGGTATCAGGGGCGATGATGATGAGGATGGTACTCTACAACCACGCCCACCTGTAGTAACTATTATGGGACATGTGGATCATGGTAAAACATCTTTATTAGATGCTATACGTGAGGCTGATATTGCTGGACATGAATCTGGCGGTATTACTCAGCATATAGGTGC
>JAJFGX010000119.1 GCA_021775895.1 Alphaproteobacteria bacterium
TTGTTTTTCCAAGGTATCAGCATGAAAGGCCTCATATCCTGCTTGCTCAAGCAGAGCTAATGGATCCTGTGCTACAGGTGCAGGCTGAGAATTATCAGCAGTTAATAAGCTTGTAAGATATGGCAGTAAAGGCTTTGCGTCCCGCCCTGCATGCTGGAGAATAATATCAACATCAGGAATCTCTAAAATTCCATTGTGGTAATCTCTGATTGTTTGTGCGAACTTCTCGCCATTTTGCTTTTTCAGTTTCTTGTACATAGTAGCATCCTACCACGATACTTAACTTATGTCAACTGAATATTTTAGATGTGACAAGATATTTCATAGAAAAATTATATGAGAGTAAATAATAGGTAATTATTACTTATAAACATTGCGAATACATAGCCTATGTACTCGGCGTGGGTCAGCATCCATGATTTCAAATTCAATGCCACTTTTATGTACTATAATTTCGCCTCTGGTTGGTACATGACCTGCGATTATATTTACTAATCCGCCTAATGTGTCTACATCTTCTCTTTCATCTTCTTCCATGAAAGGGCCGAAAAGCTCTTCAAAATCATCAAGAGGATACCTTGCATCAGCAAGAATTGTTCCGTCTTTACGTTCAACAAGCTGAGGTTGAATCTCTAAACCATGCTCATCATCAATTTCGCCAACGATTGCCTCAACTAGGTCATTAATCGTGATTAAACCATCTGTTCCACCATATTCATCAACGACTATCGCCATATGAACTTTGGATTGACGCATTTGCAATAATAAGTCCAAAACGCGCATGGACGGAGAGACAACTAAAACATTACGCAAAAAGTCTTTTAAATCAAAAAGTCCCTTCTTTTTTGTAGATGATTTAACATTTTCATCTAACTCTGAAAATATTGCAATCATATCTTTCATATGAACGGAACCAACAATATTGTCTAGTGTATCGTGATAAACAGGCAAACGACTATGCGGTTTTTCTGTCAATAAATCTAATAAATTTTTGCGAGATGTATGAATATCAATAGCTAGAATATCAACTCGTGGAATCATAACATCAATAACGGGTAGATCTCGTAAATCAAGAATATTAGAAATTAAAGCACGCTCATGTCCCTCGACAGATTTATCGCTATCGCTATCTTCTTCGATTAGTTCTTCTATTGCTTCTCGAACAGAAGTTTCGGCTTTCATAAATGGTATGCGTTTTTTAATTCCCTGCCAAAAACTATGTTTTTGCTCAGTAACTTTACTAAGGTCAACCCCATTACGAGACACAAAGTGTTGCGACAATGTTTTATCATCTGTTTTATCAGAAACAGAACTATCTGTATCGTTGTCTTCCATGATTTTAGAACTGCATTCCTGTGTCAGGTATTCCATTAATATACTCTTAAAAACAATCTATAGTAATTCTACATTAAAAATATGGATTATCATAGCCTAATTCATGCATAATGATACATTCCATTTTTTCCATTTCTTCGGCCTCAGAATCGTCAATATGATCAAATCCAAATAGGTGTAAGACTCCATGTGTTATTAAATGACTAATATGAGACTCTATGGTTTTTTCTTGTTCTTTTGCCTCTTTATGTATCGTCTGAAAAGCTAAAACAATATCGCCAAGCATCAAAGGTACTTCTTTAATTTCTATCATGTTATCATCTAGCTGTGGAAAAGATAAAACATTTGTAGGTTTATCTTTAGAGCGATATTTTTTATTAAGCTCTTGAATTTCAATGTCATTAGTGCATTTAATGCTAAGTAATACATTGTTATCATCATTAAAATCATTTACATGCACAAATGCTTTTTGTGCTGATTTTTCTATCAAAGCTGAAATGTTAGGACAATATTGTTCCCATAGTGGCTCTGTGATGCTTATATTAACCTGTAGCACTATTGATGGCTTTCTTGTTCACGTTTTTTATCGTACCAATCATATGCTTTGACAATTTTAGCAACTAGAGGGTCACGAACAACGTCTTCATCAGTAAAACGAATATAGGCAATATCATCAACACCTTCTAATACAATCATACTTTCATTTAGTCCGGATTGAATATTTCGTGGTAGATCTGTTTGTGTTGGGTCACCGGTGATGATCATGATGCTATTTTGCCCTAGTCTAGTTAACGCCATTTTTATTTGTGTTGTAGTAGTATTTTGGGCTTCATCAAGGACTATACATGCGTCTGCTAAAGTACGACCACGCATAAATGCTAAAGGTACAACTTCGATGTTCCCATTAGCTAAGTGTTGTACGATTTTCTCTGGTGTCATCATATCATGCATGGCATCATATAGTGGGCGTAAGTAAGGATCTACTTTTTCTTGCATGTCACCCGGTAGAAAACCTAAATTTTCACCTGCCTCGACAGCTGGACGACATAGAACAATTCGTTTTACATCTCCTTTTTCCAGCATCATTGCAGCATAGGCAACCGCAAGATATGTCTTTCCCGTTCCTGCAGGCCCTACACCAAAGATAATCCTATTCTCTTTCATAGCATTTAAATAAGCGGCTTGTTGTGGAGTTCTTGCCGTTAGATGGTGATGGCTGTTATTGCCTTTTTTCACTTTAACTTGAGGCTCTTTAAATGCTACACGAGCCATTTCTCTGGTTGCTGGGTCTAGAGTATTGTCTACGATACGAATAGCAGCATCAACTTCGTCAAGCCCAACTTTTAAGCCATTAGTTACACGTTCCCACAAGGTTTCAAGTACATTTTTTGCTCTCTCTAATTGTTCTTGTGTGCCAGACATCATTACTTCATTGCCTTTGGAATGTATCTGAACACTCAATTGATCTTCTATTCTGGATAGGTGAACTCCGCATTCTCCAAATAAAATAGAAACAAGATTGTTGTCATCAAACTGTAAAGCTAATTGACGTACTGCTTTTTTACTCAAAATATTTTCTCCATCACTATTGAAAAAATTAACTCTGTAGATAGTAGCACTATTTAGAGCTATAGACTATTAATTTTACTATAAAAAAGCCACCCACTAAATAAATAGAAGGTGGCAAATTTAAATACTTTGAAAGTCGATTGAATTAGCGACGTAGGCCAAGAGTTTTAATTAGGTCTTGGTAACGAGTTTCACTTTTCTTTTTCAAATAATCAAGCAAGCTACGGCGTCTGCTAACTAAACCAAGTAAGCCACGACGGCTGTGTAGGTCTTTTTTATGTGTTTTCATGTGTTCTGTTAGGTTAACAATACGTTCTGTTAAAACAGAAACCTGTACTTCAGGAGAGCCTGTATCACCTTTTACAGTTGCATGTTTTTTGATAATTTCTTGTTTTTTCTCTGCTGTAATCGACATCTTATATCCTCCAGTTATTGTTTGTTACTCGTGAATTCAAAGGTTGAATACACGTAGTGGCTTTAAGTTAACTCCATTTAGTTCTGTCATTGCCAATGCTTTACCATTAACCATCGCTAAAACAGAGCCTGTATACTGCCCCAACACTATACCATTAGCGGCGAGACGGTCACGATCTTGAATGCTTAAAAAGCGTAAAGATTGTCCATTAGACAATCTAGCAGCCTCTTGTACTGTCAATGGCAAAGCCAGGATGTCGTCCAGCGCTGTTGCCACGGGTAAAAGAAACTCTTCAAGAGGCTGACACTGCACTATTTTTTCAAGCTTTGCAAGCGTTATTGCATTTTTTTCTGAAAAATAACCAACTGAACACCTGCGTAAAGAAGTAACGTAGCCAAATGTGTTTAATTCTATGGCTATGTCTCGTGCTAGAGAACGCACATAAGTGCCTTTA
>JAJFGX010000120.1 GCA_021775895.1 Alphaproteobacteria bacterium
GTTAAATCTGCGGCAGTTCTGGCGGTCGAACCTGCAACGAAGTATTTCATCAGTTCTAATTGCTTATTTCTTGTTAATTTACAGTGCTTTATATACATAGACAATCCTAACATTTTTAAATGTTAGGTGTCAGCCCCAAGATTAAACTTCCAGAACCATGCCATCATAAGCAGGGCGAATATTTGCTGGTAGCTCATCACACATAATATCATAATCCATATAATTACTTAATACGCTGAGATAAGTCATTCTTGGTTGCAAGCGATCAACCCACTTAATAATTTGCTTTAATGTTGCATGTGTTGGGTGAGTATCTTTATGATAGCCCGCCGACCCAACTATCCATGTATCAACACCCTCTAACTTTTGCAGTGATGCTTCGCATAAATCTCGCATATCAACAGAATAAGCAAAATCACCAAACCTAAAACCTAATGAAGTACAACTACCGTGGTCTTGCTCGAACACCCCTATATCTAAATCCCCAATTGTAATATCTACATTCTCTGGAATAGTATGTGGTGTTAAAAATGGTTTATATACATCTCCATAATCACCCTTAAAAATATAAGGAAATCTTCTCATAATATCATCTATTGTCTTGTCATTACTATATGTATCAATTGTACGGTTCATAACATGTTTTATAGTACGTAAATCGTCCATACCATTAACGTGATCTGAATGGGCATGACTCAATAATAAAGCATCAATCTTTTTCTGTTCGATACTATTTAAATGCTCCCTTAAGTCAACGGTGGCATCAATTAAAATATCAGTAGTTTTACTTTGTACTAATATCGATGCACGAGTGCGACTATTTTTTGGATTGTCAGGATTACAAATCCCCCAGTAACCACCAGCAGCAGGAGTACCGTGTGAAGAACCACACCCTAGGACTGTAACTTTCATATATTAATCTCCTTATTGCTTGCATGTTTAAAAAGATTGTAAAAGTTTTTAGTGGTTACTCTACCAATTTCTTCTACAGAAACATCTTTTATCTCGGCTAATTTAGCTGCGGTATGCGCCACAAAAGCAGGTTCATTGCATTTACCTCTATGTGGTATGGGTGCAAGATAAGGTGCATCTGTTTCAATCAATATTTTATCCAGTGGCACATTTTTAACAATATCACGAAGATCTTGCGCATTTTTAAAAGTAATAATACCTGAAATAGATATATAGAATCCTAAATCAAGTGCTTGCTCTGCCAACTCTGCACCAGAGCTAAAACAGTGCAACACTCCAGTTAACCTGCCATCACTATATTCTTCTTGAAGCAATTTAATTGTATCTTCATCTGCATTTCTAGTATGCACAATAACTGGCAACCCTGTTTCGACTGAGGCTTTAAGATGCTTACGGAAGCTATCGATTTGTACATCTTTTGGTGCGTTATCATAGTAATAATCCAATCCAGTTTCACCAATACCAATAATTTCTTGATGTAGTTTTGTTTGTTCAATTATATATTCTAGGCTAAATGATTTTTCTATTTCTTCATCAGCATTATGCGGGTGCGTACCAATTGTGCAATCAACCTGCTTAGATTGTTTTGCTATTGCTAAAATATTAGGGAACTTGGCTATTTCAGTGCAAATAGTCACCATATGATTAACGTTGCTTTGTTTAGCCCGTTCTATCACTTTATCTACACCATCATTGATAAAATCAGAAGAATCTAAATGACAATGGCTATCTATAAACATTAATCCACTCGTTTTCTTATTTTATAATAATAGTCTCAGGAAAGTCTTTAACCTCTGTCCTATGTGTTTCTGTTTGACTTAAAACAACAGATTGATTGGAGGTAAGTTGATCAAAAATCACATCACTATTACCAAATTTCTGCATAACATTAGCTATACCATAAGAAATATCCTGTGCTTGCACAGCATTCGGAGCATCTGTTACATGAGTAAAGCTAACAAAACTTTTGCTTGGCACACCATGGAATACAAAAGATACATTATACCTATTGTCTTTTTGTAGGCATTCAGCATGTACGGTTTTCAAATGTTGGCTTGATTTATATTCTGATAAAACCCGCATCTTATTACGGCAATCATTATTATATAATTCTAGATAGTCACCTACTAAATGCTCAAAACTCAACTCTGGAGTTTCTGACCAATCTTTCTTTTCAGATATGCCATTAATTGAACCACTACTCCACTCTTGAACCATACCTTCCTCATCTAAATTTCCAATAGTCATGATTGGCACGCTTGCTTTAGATAACACTTCTGATAAAGACACAGTCTTATAAACTATATTTACATCATCTAATTTACTGGACTGAGCCATTCCATAACCATCATCAATTATAGCATTAGATATAATATCATCAGGATCAGCCTCTAAGATTTTATATTGAGTTAAATCTTCATATTTCACATGCGTTTCTTCCAAAGTAATTGGTTGCAACTCTTCCATTGCTTTAGGCAAAGAAGGGGCTGAAATAGGATCCGCCGAACGAACGCCACGATGAACGTCCATAATTTCATCTAAGAAGCTAGCATATTTATCTTCTGCTGGTTTTTTAGTTTCAACAATTATTGTATCTTGATAATTAGACAATGGCTCTTCTGTTGTTGCATGACGAGCAATAGAACCCACAGGCTTCATTGTTTCTACAGGCTCTGGTTCAACACCTACGCTAGGCATAATAAGTACGACTTCTTTAGGTTCAGGCTCGGGAGCAATATAATGTTCTGGTTCTGGTTCTGGGGCTGGTTTTATTAAGCTCACCTGTTTCATCTCTACTTGCTCAGGTTCATTAGACTCTATAACAATAGTCTCCTCCGTTTGAGTAATCCATTGAATAGCTGGCTGCTCTTCTGGTGCTGGTTTTGTTAAGTTCACCTGTTTCAGCTCTACTTGTTCAGGTTCATTAGACTCTATAACAATAGTTTCCTCTGTTTGAATGACTGGTTGTTTATAGGACTTTGCTAATTTAGTTGCTCTAAGTTCTTCTAGAATGGTCTCTTTTTTATATGCGTTACTGTTCGAAGAAATAACAATTGTAGGTTCTGGTTCAGGGGCAAGGTCTACCAAGTTAATTACACTAAAACTAGGATCTACTTTATTTTCTTCTGTTTGAATGCCAACATCAACACTCAACTCAGCAACGGTATCATTAATAACGGGTGTAATAGGCGTTTCTATTTTCTGTTCTATAATAACAGGTGCAGAGTCTGGTACAGAGATAACATCTCCTGATTGCATTGCCATTTGTTTTTGTTTTATAACCGGTACATGTTTTGGCACAACAAAAGTATTCTCAGACTTTTTTAATTGCACAGGCTCCATGTTAGTGACTTTATCCGCAACATTAATCTCATTAACTTTTCTAGTCTTATCTAGCTCTGTTGGGATTATTGGCAATGTTTCTTCAGTTATTTCTGACTCTTTATTCCATACAATCGCTCTATCATCAATATTCTTTGTTGCAGGGGTAGACTCTAATGAGTTTGAATATTTTTTATTTTTTGCCGCATACTCCATAACTTTAATATTTGATGTAGGAACTGTTTCAATTTCAGACTCAGCCTCAACCTCAATCTCATCTTTAGATTCAACAATAATATCTTCTACAATATTTGCTGGTTTTTTATCCCATAGAATATTCCTGCTTGGTGGAGCGCTAACAACAACCTCTGATATTTCCTCTAGTTTTTCTTTTGGCTCCATAACCTCGACACTCGCCTTAGCAAGGGAGGTTTTCACTTTAATATCTACTGGCAGGACTGTCTCTATATTAGCCTCAGTATCAGGCTCAGTTGCAGTAGGCATAGCTTTTGCTATGTTTAAATTATCATATGATTTTCTAATACGTAATTGTTCTTTTTCCATCCATTCTTGTTGTTGAGCAATACCTTTTGCTTGGCGTTCTAAGTCTTCTTGTTTTTGCATTATCTCCATATCTATATGAGCAATATCAAGTGCTGGTGGGCGATTAGACTCATGTTTTTGCTTATATAAAGAAGCGTTTTCAATTTGTTTTTGTTGCAAGCTTATAGTTCTCTGCATTTCAACTATTTGCTTATCTTTGCGAGAAATATCTTCTTTTAAAGCAATATTAGCCTTGTCATCAATAGCTTCAGCTTCTACAACTTTCTTAATGGTAGATGGTAGCTTGGATAAACACAGCTCTAATTCTTGCACAGCATTATTTATACCATTCATTTTAAATGAAATATCATTTTCAAAGTCTTTTGATGATATATCTAGTGAGTTAATATTCTTTAGAAGCTCGCTTGCACTTTCATTCTTGTTTAACTTGATAATAATTGCTGATTGAGTGACTTTATTTGCCTTAACATTCTTACGTGTATTATCAGTTTCAAGCACTATGGATATTTGTGATTTTTGATTGGTTTTAACAATAGGTCGTGTTGCTTCAATCGCAATGTTTGATATACCTTCAGCATTTTTTGCAATTGCAAGAATTTCATTATCATACTGTCTAGTTAAAGCGCAGTAAGGTAAATATGCTTTATCTTCTGAAATATATTCTTTGATATTCCAATTAGAAGAAGCATCAGCATTATTTGCTTTAGTTGGGGTAGATAAAAAAGTCGCACATAATAATACAGATAGTGCATAACCAACAGTCTTGCCCTTAGATTTATACATATAATTCAGTCCTTCTAATTTTACATTTATTAGTCGGAGTTATTATATAATTCTTTATATAGAACTTCAATATAAACCTTTATTCTCTCAAACTCTTCGACCATATCTTGTATAGATTGTTCGGAAATAAGTCTGCCTTGTTCAGAAACTTCTTGAATTCCATGTGCAATATCTCCCAAATGATTGCAACAAGCCGAACGAGCTGCCCCTTTCATACTATGGGCTTCTTCAACAAGCTTTCCTATATCTTGATTGTCGAAAGCATCTTTCATTCTGCCAATATATGGTTCTGTCATATCAACAAAAATCTTTAGCATATCAACGACTTCAGTATCGAAAGCGCCCATTTGAGCTATTAAATCGTTCTTATCAATAGGTGGTTTTTGATCTTGCTTACCATCTGTTACTGTTTCTAAATTATTAACTTCAATATTATTTTCTTTAACATCGTCTGTTTGTTCTTCTAGTAAAAGCCCCCAACGAACTAAAAGTTGACGCAATTGACCAAGACTAATTGGCTTTAATAAACATTCATCAAAACCATGCGAAAGATAAGCTTGTCTTTGTGCTAGTTGAACATCTGCTGTTAGGGCAATAATCGGGAAACGGTCTTGAGAATCTGTATTCTTCGCCTCCTCTTGACCTCGAAGGCGTTTAGTTAGTTCATATCCGTCCATATCTGGCATATGTAGGTCTGTAAATAAAATACCATGCTCATTTTTTGCTAGCATTTGCATAGCTTGAACACCGTTTTCAACAAAATCTGCTTCTACTTTTAATTTTTCTAATTGACGTTGAATAACATCTCTAACAGATGCTGTATCTTCTGCAATTAATAAACGCTTTGGTCTGTGTGAAATATTAGGCATTTTCTTACGAGCCGCTGCCTTAACCGCCTCGCCTAAACCTAATCTACTAGCTGGCTTAGATAGATATGTTGCCCCTAAAGATTTTGCTGAATGTTGCAAGCCAATATCATCACGCACAGTATAAATAATTAATCCCATGAATGGACGCATCTTAATTGCCTCTTTTGCAATATCAATTCCAAGCCCATCTGGTAAGCCCTGATCAATAATGGCGACATCAAAAGGTCTTTGTTTAATTAAGTTCATACCATCTTCAAATGTACTACAACTCTCAACCTTTGCACCCATTGACTGTAGTGACGATTGAATCTCTCTTGCTGCAGCTGGATGATCTTCAATTGAAATAACTGCCAATCCTTCAAGGCTCGGTAGCTCAACATTTGTATCTGTTCCTAAGGCTTTTGTTGGAATTTCAAACCAGAAATTACTACCTTCACCAACTGCACTGGTAATGCCAATTTTTCCGCCCATTAATTCAATTAACTTGTGACAAATAGATAACCCAAGCCCCGTTCCGCCAAATTGCCTTGAGGTTGAAGAATCTGCCTGCATAAATGGCTGGAATAGCTTATCAGCCACATCTTGTGACATACCAATACCTGTATCAATAATTTCAAACTTTAGAACAATATCATCTTTATCTGTTGCATTTGTAATATTGGTAATATTTAGAGTGATTTGACCACTTTCAGTAAACTTCATGGCGTTGCCGATTAAATTAAGAAGTATTTGTCTCAGCCTTGTTGGATCACCTGTGACAACAAAAGGTACATCTTCAGCAACTTGCGGAACTAACTTAATATCTTTCCCTTGCAGTTTTATTTCCATGCATTCTAAAACGCCATAAGCAAGAGTTCTAACTGGCACTTCAAACATATCAAGTTCCATTTTACCAGCATTTACCTTGGCTAAATCAAGAATATCATCAAGTATTTCCAACAATCCGCTAGCCGCTCTTTTAGCTTTGCCTACCATAGTAGAGACATCTTCTGATAGCTTCTCTTCTTCGGATATAAGCTCCAAAAATCCGTATATACTTTGCATCGGAGTTCTAATTTCATGGCTCATCGTAGCTAGAAAATCAGATTTAATTTCATTTAGCATTTTAGCCTCAGTCACAGCATCGCTAATTTCAAACTCTCTATTTTTATACTCTGTAACATCAATAAAAGAGACTAAAGCAAAAGATTCTGAGTCAATACCAACATAGGAAATACTAACATTTATCCATTTTTGTTCATCTTTGGATACATTATTTGGGTACACCGTAATATCTTTAATACAAGCATCACCATCTTCGCAGGCTTTTTTAATTAGCGACAAACATTCTTCGTTATTAAAATAATCGTCAATACAAGCTTTGTTTTTATAAATTAAGTCAAAGTTATCATTAATTTTTAACACACAAGTTGCTAGTTCTGAAATATCACAGAATTTTTGCAGTTCAATAATAGTTATAGTTGTTTGTTGTATCATAATGACTTGAGAATTATATGTTTGTTAGTTATATTAGCTATTATAAAGTTTCTATATTAATGTAGAGATTGTAAAGAAAAATATAATTAACAGAACAATAAATAAGGTAATAAATAATGTCATATAATGTCGCAGTTGTTGGAGCTACGGGTAGCGTAGGTCTAGAAATACTAAAAATATTGGCTGAGCGTGAATTTCCTGTAAATAATGTCTATGCAATAGCATCAGAGAAATCCGCAGGAAAAGAAGTATCTTTTGGCGATAAACAAGTTTTAAAAGTACAGCCGTTAAAAGATTTTGATTTTAAGCTAGTTGATATTGTTTTAATGTCCGCAGGCAGTAAGATTGCAAAAGAAACCGCTCCGATTGCAGCTGCCGCTGGTGCTATTGTAATTGACAATAGTTCATATTTCCGTATGGACAATGATGTTCCATTAATTGTGCCAGAAGTAAACCCTGAGACAATAATTGACTGTACAAAAAAGAATATTATTGCCAATCCAAATTGCTCAACCATTCAAATGGTTGTTGCCCTAAATCCATTGCATAAAATTTCTGCTATTAAGCGGATTGTTGTCTCAACTTATCAATCAGTGTCTGGGGCTGGGCATGAAGCTATGGACGAGCTTTTTAACCAAACTAGAGCAATATATATGAATGCGCCTGTAAGCAAAAAAAACTTCTTTAAGCAAATTGCATTTAATGTAATTCCTCAAATTGATGATTTTCAACTAGATGGCGGGACAAAAGAAGAATGGAAAATGGAAGTTGAAACAAAAAAAATAATATCAGATGATATTAAGGTAAGTGCAACTTGTGTTAGGGTTCCTGTGTTTTTGGGTCATGCAGAATCTATTAATGTAAGCTTTGATAAAGATATTTCCCCTGCAAAGGCTAGAAGCGCTTTACGTGAAAGCCAAGGTGTATTGGTTATAGATAAACAAGATGTAGAAGATGGATTTATTACACCAGCAGAAATATCAGGTGATGATAATGTATTTGTTAGCCGTATTCGTAAAGATAGTAGTGCCGACAACACTTTAAATATGTGGGTTGTTGCAGATAACTTACGCAAAGGTGCTGCACTAAATGCCGTACAAATAGCAGAGCTATGGTCTAAAAAATGTTCTGATAAGAAATCAAGGCTAGCTTAAAATGGAAAAAGAGGCACAAAAAGAAATACCTAGTAATGAGCAAGTAATTGTTAAAGGTACAAACTTTTGTGTTAAGTTTGATAGGCCATGCCCTGAGTATTCTAGTTTTGGAACAGAGTCTTTTAAAGCTATTGATAAAAGCACTGGTAAAGAATATATTGCGTTACTATCTAGCAATCAATCGATACCACGTTTTAGTTATATGCCATCTATGCGGAGTATGCGTATACCAAACATGCTTT
>JAJFGX010000013.1 GCA_021775895.1 Alphaproteobacteria bacterium
TGAGAAGTTTTGACCTTGAGGCATTGTAATAGACCAAGTCTGAGTACCTGCATCATATGTACCGCCAGCTAAATCTGTAATCGCCCATGTGGTTGGAATACCTTCAATCGTTACTGTCAACTGTTCAGTTCCAGGGTCAACTAACCCAGCAGCAACAGAAACCGCCACAGAACCATCTTCTTTAACAATAAGATCTGATATTTCCATCCAAGGTGGCTCAGTTACTGCGTCTACAGTTACAGTAAATGTAGTTGAATTATTTGCTATGTTATTAGATAGAAGTATCTCAACATCAGTTAAATTAACTTCCTCAGCAGTTACTGCAACAGAAAGCGGGAAGCTACCACTAAAATCAAGTGGAGGAGTAATAGTTAAACCTGTAAGGTCAGCCATAACTAACTGCCATACGCCGCCGCCAATATCTGTACCATTATTTAGCACCGCACCTGTTGGCACGCCGCTAATTAGAATATTTACAATTTCTTCCGAACCATCAAGGTCTGTAACAGCTGTTGCAATATCCAAAGCAATCGCTGTGTCCTCATTACCTGAAGCGTCATTCGCAACAAGATCAGGAGTATCTGCAACAGCATCAGTAAAGATAGAGAAATCATCGCTTACAGTTGTAGTTTCAGCTGTTGAAGGCCTTGTTGAAACAACAGTTGCAGTCAATAATCCTGGCATATCGGCATCACTATCTGCAGGAGGAGAAAGAGTTGGCCCACCCAAAAGTGACGAACCTGCTGGCAATACTATAGTCCATGTTCCAGTGCCTACATCATACGTTCCGCCACTAGTTGTTGTATCAACTGTCCACGCAGCATCAATTCCACTAATACTTACTGTGATAAATTCTGTGCCGTCTGTATTATTCGGAGAAGCCGACAATGACAATGCTATAGAACCATCTTCAAACACAAACTGATCTGGAGAACTTAAACTAGGGTCACCCAAAGGAGTTGATGTTGCCGTCAATTGAATATCATACTGACGATCAGGAGCATCATAGTTAAGCGCGGTTGGCTCAATCGGTCCAATAGCATCTAAGGATTCTAAACTGGTACTTTGAAATGGTGTTTGAAAACCAAAGCCAGTATTAGATGGCGATGTTCCCGTGTCACCAGCGGCAGGTTCAATTTCACCCAAACGAGCAGCTTCATCGGCCATAGATAATGTTGTAGGGAAATCTGAGACTCTAACAATAGAACCATCAGGTGATACCAAGTTAACTGGGTCATCACCAGAAGTAATAATGTTATAATTTGGTATAATTAATGTACCACCATCACCAAAAGTTATAACTAGGTTATTATTCAATACTTGTGCATCTTGTGGAGCATCTTTCGCAAAACCAAGCTCATACGTCTCACCAGCCTCTAAAGGCAGTGTAACTGTAACACCTGGTGCTGGCTTTGCTACAAGATTAACGCTACTTTCATTAGCAGTATTATCGTCATCAGATCTAAAAACAGAATCCATCTCAACATGGTCGTTACTTGCATCATTAACATTTGTTACTACAGAGGACGATAAGCTAGATAAGAGAGCATCAAGCTGAATAGTATTACCATCAGATGTTTGCACCGTAGGAGCGTTATCCCCCGCCAAACTATCTGCATAATCTTTTATTACCAAAACCGCACTATCTTGAAATGATATAACCAAAGCACCATCAGTATTAACTGTGACTTGACTGATTTCTGCTGGGGAGAAACCAAGAAAAATCGAACCAGCGTCACCCAATTCAACTTCATTACGTTCCATACCTTCTGGTTTCAACAAAAGAAATTGATTCTCTGCTGCATCCGCATTCCGATCATTGGCCATTTTCTTAAACTCCCTCTTTGAAATATATAGATAAAATTATTTCTTTAAAATCTTCCATAGTCATTGTATAGAACGACACCCATTTTATTTTACTTTTAAAGCGTAAAGCAATAAGTATAAAAAATACTTAACACTAAAAACCAAAAAACTCAAAAAGAATCACTTCTAATAAAGAATTTTAATTCTCAAAGCACTACACACTAAGCTAATACACCTATATTTATAGCAAATTCTTGACATATAGTCAAGCTTTTTATGTAGAGTTGTGATATATAAAGCTTTTATTTTAGCTGTCAATACCAGAATCTATAGTTTTCTTAATTTATAGTCTTTTCAATTTATTCTTACGATAAATACAAGAAATAAAGCCTAACAACCTAGATAGCAGATACAGTAAAAACGTATAAAAAATTAAGTGATACCACTATATTAATATTTTTTTGCTGACTTTTTAGGCGTTGTCATTTTTTTGAAAGGTTCACTGCGCACGAATGGGTGCACTACAAAACGATTCAAAAGCATAGCTGCCAGCCAGCCACCCATTACTGTCATACCAATATCTAGATCTTCACTATTATCTGCACATCTATAAACATTGTCAGCGTCTCTATAAACATCATCACCATTATCATCCTGTCTTATCCTACATTCGTCTAAATATTCGTGGTTTATCTCAGCTGCACTTGTGTAATCAAAAATATCAATTCCACCATCATCTAGTGTTTCTATAATATTTGCTTTATCCACCTCTGAAGCATTATTATCCAAGGCAAGCCGATCAAACAAACCTTGTGCATCTCTATTAAATATAGCTACTTCTTTTTCCAACACTTCAGCTGAGTTATCACTTTCACCCACTGACTTACCTATATTGTTAAGTGTATTTACTGTCTCTGCTATATTAGTTTGGTGCGTTACTGCTTGGATTGCATTATTATGTAGAATCAAGGATTGAGCCGAATCCTGAAACAACTCTACAATTTCTGCCTGTGCTGAACTACCTGTTGTTTCTGGAGCTTCAGTGACTAAAGCATTCATCCCAACGAAACCAACCGCATAAGACATTAACCACATAGACATATATGCCATGCCCCTTATTTTGATTGTCTTTCCAAATTCATTATTATTATGTGTCGCTATTACATTAGGAATGCTTGATCTATCATTGTCTAAAATATCGTTATTTCGAGAATTTTGCATTAAACATGCATAATAGGCAGTATGGTCATCATTATTTCTAGCATACTTATCAGCTCCATTATCTAACAATAATGTAACAATTTCTTTAGAGTAAAATATTGCTGCTGTATGTAGAGCTGTATTTCCAAGGACATTCTTAATGTTCGGTTCAGCCCCTTTCGATAGTAAATATTCAGCCACATCAAGTTCATCACAAGTACAAGCTCTATGCAACGCTGTGTTACCAATTGAATCTTGTTCATTAACTGATATATTATATTTTTCAATAGCTTCTTTAACTTTATCTAACTCTCCCCTAGCTGAAGCTATGAGAAGTTTATCTAAGCTATCACATTCATCATCTATTTTTGTTCCTGCATCTACTCTAACTCTAACCATTTTATTCTCCTTGTGTATTATTTCGATGGTTTAAATATACACGCGTTTTGTAAATATGTCAAGTGATTTATGGGAATAATAAAATTATAGGAATTTATCAATTAAATGCTCGGCTTTCCTAGCATAAGAAATACCAAAGATTCTGGCATGAACCAGCAACCCATATATATTATATAGGTCTCTTCGCTCTTCAAAAAAACCGTCTCTAATTTTTATATGTTCATTATATCTATTAAAGAATGCACCGCCAAAAGTATTAAACAAAGTAGTAAATGCTAATTCAATTTCAGGGTCAGCGTAATAAATAGATGGATCTATAAAAGCGATAACTTTATTATTGGAGGTAAGAACATTACCGTCCCACAAATCGCCATGAATAAGCCTTGGAGTTGATATTTCCACCCCTTTGAAAAAATCAGGTAATTTACGACAAAGCTTCTCTAGTTTTACCATTTGTTTTTTCTTGATTTTGTTCTCTTCTAAAGCAAGCCTACCCATATATAGTAATCGCTGTTCAATAAAAAAACTCACCCAATCATTTGTTTGCTGATTAGGTTGCAGAAGTGAACCTATAGTAGTATCACATTCAAATCCATATTGCTTAGCTTCAATACTGTGCAGTTTAGCCAATAAGTCAGCTGCATGTTCTTCAGCCCCTTTGCTACGCTGCCAATCTGCTATTATATAGTCCATAATAATTAAAGTATCAGAATGATAGCGTATTCTAGGAATCGGCATTTTTCCCTTTTTCTTTAAGTAATTGAGCATAAAAACCTCTAACTCAATTCCACCTTTTGGGGATAATTTAGCTACACATTGTTTGCCATTTCTTAAGGACAATCTATATATAAAAGCATCATTAGCAGCAGATAATG
>JAJFGX010000121.1 GCA_021775895.1 Alphaproteobacteria bacterium
AATTATCTAGCAAGCAACAACGATCAATATCACCACCACTAACGACAACATTACGGATAGCTTCATCAACTGCAAATTGAGCCATATAATAAGGATCCTCAAAAGAAGTTCTTGGAGATAAGCCGCAACCTATAGCCACGGCATTTTCTTTTGCTCCGCCATGTGGTTCAAGCCAAACAATACCACTATCAGCAGGCCCATCGGCTTCTTTGCCAATAAATGGCTTCATGTGAACAGAGGCTTGAACTTCATGGTCATACCTACGCACCCATTTTTCTTTTGAGGCAATATTAGGCGTTCCCATTAAATGCGTTAGAGCTTCTTTTAGAGTAGGTTCATTGATTTTTGTATCAATTAGATCTGTTTTTTCAGACCATTTTGCACGAGGCTTTCCGCCATTCCAAGTGGCCGTCAACTCCATTTTTGGTAGGCTGTCATGTAAGAATTTTAAATCTAATTCAGCAACTAGCTTCTCACCATAGTAAACGGTTAAATCACCACTATCATTAAATGCTCCAATATCAGTTGCGACAACCCCACGTCTCTGAGCTAAATCCATTAAGTCATTGATATTTTCTGGCGGAACAGAAAAACTCATTCTTTCCTGACTTTCGCTAATCATTAGCTCATACGGTTTTAAACCAGGGTATTTTACGGGACACAAGGCAAGATCAATCTCAACACCATTAGTTAGGGTTGCCATTTCACCAACACTAGAGCTTATACCGCCAGCACCATTATCAGTTATGCCGCTATAAAGCCCTAAATCTCGAGCCTCAATTAAAAAGTCTAAAACTCTTTTTTGGGTGAGTGGATCGCCTATTTGTACCGCAGTTGCAGGTGAATGCTCGTTTAATTCCATTGAGCTAAAAGTTGCTCCATGAATACCATCGGCTCCAATAGCTCCGCCAACTACAACGACTCTATCACCAGCTTTTGTATTTTTATCAGAAGAATTACGACCATTTGATAATTTTGCAGGCATAGCACCAACAGTGCCAACAAAAACCAGAGGTTTCCCAGCATAGTCTTGGTCAAAAAATATTGCTCCGTTTACAGTTGGAATACCGCTTTTATTACCGCCATCTTCTACCCCTAAATGTACGCCATCAAAAATACGTTTTGGAGCTTTTAGACTGGTTGGCATAAATTGCTCTTCACCTTTAAGCGGCATTTCAGGGTCAGCAAAACAGAAAACATCAGTGTTTGCAATTGGTTTTGCTCCAAGTCCGCAACCTAGAATATCACGATTAACCCCTAGAATTCCTGTTAATGCTCCACCATATGGATCAAGCGCAGATGGACTGTTATGGGTTTCAGCTTTAATACATAGGTCTAAATTAGGGTCAAAACGTACTATACCTGCATTATCTGTGAAAACAGAAATAAGCCAATCTAGCTTTCTATCTTTTTCAATTTTACTGGTAGCACCTTTGACAAAAGTTTTGTAAAGGCTATCAATATTTTGTGAACCTAAAGTTTTTTCATCACCTACAATATTCTCTTGATAGTTTATTTTTGCATTGAATATTTTATGCTTGCAATGCTCGCTCCATGTTTGAGCGATAACTTCTACTTCAACGTCCGTCGGTTGTCGTCCTTTTTCATCAAAGTGCGATTTCATATGATGCATTTCAGTAAGCGTCAAAGCAAGGCAACGATCGTGGCTAATTTTAAGCATTTCATCATCTGAAATATTCAAAGAAATTTCTTCAATTTCAGCAACATCTTCAAGCTCTACAGTTGGTAGAGTAACATTTTGAAAGCGACGTTCTGCTTGAAATTCTAAATAAGAGTAAACATCAATTTTTTGAATAAGATTATTTGCCAGAGCTTCTTTAGCAAAGTTTGTAACTCCATCTTTTTTTATATCTCCAAATATAAAATACAGACGACTGCTTGCAACATTTGCATTTATGCCGACAATATTCAAAGCATCTTTTGCGCTAAAGGCAGGATTGTCAGTAACTCCAGCACGGTATGATACTTCAATAACAAAGGAAGGCTGAGCATCACCAAAATTATAAGTAGAGTTCTCATCATGTAAAGTTTGAATGATAGGGTCTACGAAAACCTCTGATAGTACATTTTCAACGCTATCTTTTGTCTCGACCTTGTAGACTAAAATTTCTTTTATCGCAGTTAAAGGCAAATTAAAGTCAGTGTTAGCTTCATGAACTAAATTATCTAATTTGTGGTTGGTTATATGAGTTTCAACTTCTAGCCGAATTGCTGACATTTTTGTAGCTCCTTTTCAAATAGTAATTTTAGCGCATCAATATATAGTTTATGTTCTAGTGCAAGCCCACGTTCTTTAAAGCTATCAAAGCTTTCTTGCTCATGTACATCATAACTATGTTGCATGATAATTGGGCCGCAATCTATTTCTTCACTGACAAAATGGATTGTTGCTCCATGCTTTTTAACTCCAGCATCATAGGCATCTTTATAGCCATCACGCCCTGGAAAATCAGGTAATAATGATGGGTGTATATTTATTATACGGTTTACTTTTAAATTCTCATCATAGAATTTCTTTAGAAAATTAGCTGAAAAAATCCTCATGTATCCTGCAAGGAAAATCCAGTTAACACTATGAGATTTCAGAGTATTATATATTTTATCTTCATGTTCTTTTTTTGTGCCGTCTACAGGCACTACATGAATAGGAATATTAACAGCTTTAATTTTTTCAATTATTGGGGCATTTTTTCTATCGCAAATAACGCAAGCTATTTGCAATGAGCCTTCTATCTTTGAAATATTATCAATAATATTCATGGCATTAGAGCCATTACCTGAAGCAAAAATTGCGATGATTGGCGTGGTTTTATCGTCCAATATCCGTTCTCCAATGTGCTTTTTCAAAAGATATTTTTTTAATTTCTTGATATGCCTTATCTCTGGCATCTTCAATGTTATCGCCAAGTGCAGTTATTCCTAGCACTCTACCACCAGTGTTTTTCCAGATATTATCTGAGTATGTTGCACCAGCAATAAATAGTAAACGGTCATTGTTATTTTCATTATTAACTAATGTGTCATTAGCGAATGATATTTGTTGTCCTAAAACCATAGGAGTACTATCAATTGATGGATATCCGCCAGATGTCATTACAACATGAACCGAAGTTTCATTTTTTAACTCAATTTCACTTTTTATATCTACGAGCTTCCCTTTGGCGGCCATATCAAGTACAGGCACAAGGTCACCTTTAATTAAAGGTAATAGTATTTGTGTTTCAGGATCGCCAAGTCTTACATTATATTCAATTACATTAAAATTATTCTGCTCATCAATCATTAAACCAACGAATAAAATCCCTTTAAATGGAGTGCCAGCCTCTCGCATTCCATCTAGTGTTTTTTGAACTATGCCTTGTTCAATTTGCTTTTTGATTGCATCTGAAGGCCAATCTTTGGGGGAGTATCCACCCATACCACCAGTATTTTCGCCCTCATCATTATTGCCTACACGCTTGTAATCACAAGCATAGCCTAACATTTTATAATCATGGCCATCACAAATTGCAAAGGCTGATACTTCTCTGCCAGTTAGTTTTTTTTCAAGCAATAGGCTTTTTGTTCTAACTGAGCAATCTGGGTTCTGCATAAAGTCATATATAGTTTGCTCTGCTTTTTCTCTATCATGTGTAACGACAACGCCTTTTCCACCAGCCAATTCATCGGCTTTAATTACAACGCCATCATTTTCAACTGCCCAGTTACTTAGAGCATCTTTTGCTTGATTATAATCATTACAAACCACAAAATCAGCAGTTGGGATACTCTGTGATTGCATGAACTTCTTAGCAAAAACTTTTGAGCTTTCAAGCATTGCAGCTTCCTGTGTTGGGGCAAAAACTGTAAAGCCATTAGCTTCTAATAGATTAGTTATTCCCTCTGATAGTGGTTGTTCAGGCCCTACGACTACTAGGTCAATTTTATATTCTTTTGCAACGCTTAAAGTATCACCTTTTACGCATGATGTTTTAGCAACTTGAGCAATAGCATCGCTTCCCGGTAAGGCAATTATCTCATCAACCAATGGAGATGATGCCATCTTCCATGCTAAAGCATGCTCACGACCGCCATTACCCAATAGAAGAACTTTCATCAGCTCTGCTCCTGCTTTATTTTATTGGTAATAACATCAATATTTTCAGTCTCTTCAAAAATATTCATACTAATAAATTTGTTGGATAGAGCATTGGCAATAGTTTTATACATCATTGAGTAAAGCTCTAATTGCTCGGGGCTTAGATGTGGGGGAGTTTCTTTTAGCTCTTTAATACAAATTGCTTTCCAGTCTTGTTCACCTCTAGCATCTGCAAGTTCTTTTGCTTTTTCAACAGCTTGTTTCCAGTTGCTGTCTTTATAACAATGCCTAAGATTCTGTTTTGATAAAGGCACATCATTATAGGTTAGACGCAATTCATCAGGGCCTATGGAATCTACGATAATAAAATCACGTTCTTGATTTTCATTTAATTCTGGAGCAAAGGCAAATTCAAACTTACCGTCCCATAAGGCAATGCCAATTTCAGCAAACATATCTTTCAAACGTAATGATAATAAGGCAACTAAGTCACATAAATCTTTCAGCTCACCGCTTGAAAGCCCAGCCATTTTTGCAGCCTCTGTATGGTCAACATATCTATCATATTCTTCGAGCTTGCTAGAAAACTCAACTACAGGAGTTTCAAAAATATCACCTGCTTTAGGCTCTTTATCTAATCCTATAGATTTACAATATTCTGCATTTTTTGCTCTTTTTAGTAATGAACTTCCTTCAGGTACACCAAAACGAAATATAACCTCTAAAGGAACAAGTGTATCTGTAAGCTTGTTTTGGTAGGCATCATAATTCCATGTCAGAGTATCGTTAGTTTTTATAGGCATCGGTTGAATTATTTTTGCAGGACGAATAGAAATATTTCTTGAGAGCTTTTGTTTAATATTATCAACAGGAATTTGGTTTCCTAAATCATCTAATAAAGTAAGGAAATGGCTTTGTAGTCCATTTTTTTGTAGTTTTTGCCATGTTTTACTATCTTTATATTGGCTGGGCGTTGACCAGTTTTGCCATGTTTCGGCTTTTCCAAGTACATCAAAAAATAGCCAAGCCATAAATGATAGAGCCTTACCCTTATCTGCCAAAGTATCTGGCATTTCACCCCAATCAAAAACAGAATATCTATCAGAAAATTCAAAGATATATGGTGCTTTACCTTCGCTTTCACCTCTGATGTTTTTGACAGAGCCATGGAATAAAATTTTTGGTAGTGCAGACATATCTAACTCCTATTTTTTAAATAATTTAAGCGAAAACAATAGTGCATTGCGTGCATTATTAGCACAAATCCAAACCCCACCTTTATTAGTCCAGTCATAAATTGTCAGGTAAGATGCTGGGTTGTTCAATGTTTCTGCATCAAGCAATGGTACATGAATGCAAAGCTCATCAGCTCTGATTTCATTTTCTTGATTGACTAGAATAATGTTAAAGGACTCTGTTGTTTCTTGATTGACTGTAAGTTCCACCTGTTTTTCAGTAGCTAGTTCTTTTAGCCTTGTTAGCTCTTTAACTGCATATGGTGTGTCGATAATTGCAGGGTTAATTACAATATTTACAATAGATGGCATTTTTTCTAACTTATCAAATTGCTTTAGAAATTTTACTATTTCATTTTCTTTTCCTGCACCTGAAGATGCAACGGGTACTCCATAAGGCATTTGAGCAATCGAGGCGAGGGCATCTATGCCACCGAAGTGAGCCTTAACAGGAACACCAAAAACAGGTTTATCGGTCATGGCGGCAGCAACACCAGGAAGAGCCGCAGCCAAGCCTGCACCAGCTATAATAATATCCCATTTATTTGTATGAATTGTTGCTTGTAATTGCTCTAAATTACGGTGAGCAGAGATAACCTCAAAATTAGTTTCAATTCCTTGGCTACGCAAGTTATCAACCAGTGGTTCAAAAACTGCATTGTCAGATTGACTACCAAATACTACAAATGCTTTCATTTCAGTACTTCCCCTCGGTATAGTTTAAATCAAGCTACACTCAGATGACCAAGTCCTCTGGTGTTTTTCATTTTCTTGCGAGTCTCTGCAAAAAACTTTCCTTCTTCAATCTTTGTTGGATAGCAATTATTTACGCATGCCATACATAGGTTTTTGTGTCCAATAGCTTCCCTAAGGTCATCTTCCCCTAAGTAAATGACTTTGGTAGCCTCAACCCATTTTTCTATTTCATTAATGTCACGGTCATTAGCAATCAGCTCTTTTTCATCGGGGAAATCAATCCCGTAGTAACAGCTATGACGAAGTGGCGGCGATGTAATGCCAAGCACAACTTCTTTTGCTCCATTCTTTTTAAGTAAAGCAATAATTTGTTTGGAAGTTGTTCCACGCACTACACTATCATCAATTAGTAAAATACGCTTGCCTTCAATCTCACTTTTAATTGGGCTTAGTTTTAATTCCACGGCTTCTTCACGTTTTTTTTGAGTGTTCAAAATAAAACTGCGATAAACATAGCGGTTTTTAATTAGCCCTTCTCGATAAGGTAGATTAAGTTTATCAGCAACAGAAATAGCTGCTGTTCTGCTGGTGTCAGGCACAGGCATTACAACGTCAGGAGCAATATCGCCAGCATCAATTAATTTTTGTGCTTTTAGCCCTAGCTGTGTTCCTAGGTTAAGTCTAGTTCCATATACTGATTGATTGTTAACTTCACTTTCAGCCGCTGAAAAGTAAACCCATTCAAACATACAAGGTGATGTTTTTGGAGCTTGTTTAACTATTTTACTTTGAATGCTTCCGTCAAGCCCTAAGAATACAAGCTCACCAGGTTCTATCTCTCGTAAATATTTATGACCTGTATAATTCATCGCAACAGTTTCAGAACATACACAGTACTGCATGCCACCATCTTCATTTTCTTTAACACCAAGAGATAGTGGACGAATACCATTTGGATCACGAAAAGCAAACATGCCATGATCTGCAATCATACCAAGTACAGCATAGCCACCAATCAAAGTGTCAAATAATTCTTCAGTTGCGCGGGCAATATTGTCAAAAGAAAATGTGCTTTCTTTAACACCTTTGCCATTAAGTAAGAATAAATCCCAATAATTCATCAATACTTCTAAGTCATTGCTGGTAAGTAGATGACGATTATGATCTTTTTTTAGTTTTTTGGCGAGGCTGTAATAGTTCAATAAATTACCATTATGCACCATTCCAAGCCCGAATGGAGCTCCCGTTACCATTGGCTGAATGTCACCTTTGCCATCACCGCCAGCAGTGGCATATCTAGTGTGACCTATTGCCATTTCTCCAGTTAATGATTCGATTTTTTCTTGATCAAATACTTGAGCGACTAAACCAACATTTTTTTCTTCTGAGAATATTTTGTAATGATTGTCATACGATAATATACCAGCCGCATCTTGACCACGATGTTGCAGTGTTAGTAAGGCACGGTAAACCTGATACGATGCATAATAGGGAGTCGCTTTTTGTTTGGAATCGGCTCCAGAGCCAATTATACCAACAATACCACACATTTAAGTCATTCCGCCTTACTGGATTATTAAAAAGGATGTTTATGCCAGCAATCTTAAAGCTTTTTTCACAAGAGTCTATAACTAAATTCAGTTTTTTTTGTGTTTATTATTTAATACTTATTTATCTCTTAGAACTGTATAATTCTTTGTAAACCCATATCGAACACAGGCAATTCTGTTGCATAGAAGTTCTCTGTAAAAGTAGCAAAAAATGCAATTATTATAGTTAACTGGCTATTGATTTTCAGCATTTAAGAACATTGCTCAATAAAAACACTATACATAAAAACAAAAAGATTTACGATGGTAGCAAAACCGATAACCCAGGTTGCTATACTCATACTTCCTGTTGCTTTTGTAATATCTTTATCTAACTGTCGTCGTTCTTCTTGATTAACTTTTTCTTGAGAAATCAACCAAGCTTTTACTATACTATATTGTGGATTATATTTTAACTCAGTAGTAGGTTTGCCAAATTTCTCGACCTCTAAAAGAAAGTGGACTTCAGGAACACCAAAAGTGTTTAGAATTCTATTAGCATTACCTGGTGTCAATTTATGCTCTTCAAACCCCAAGCTCGCTAGAATTTCCTTCATACTTTGATTTGGATTATATTCCTTGTCAGTTATAGTTTTTCTTATGTCTTCCATTTTATTAATCCTTATATATTTAATGTACATTAAATGTATAGAGGTAGTGTAAATTAAAGTAAAGGACTACAAAAAAACAAGCACAATAGCTAGTACTTTCGTTTCCATCAAGTGTTTATACATATTGTTTACTGGTGTAGGTAGCAGTGTCAGCACTTAAAATACTCTGACGGATAATTAACACGAGCTGTGGTAGGTATAGCCTAATTTCTTTTTTATAACTGGAAATAAAATGGTCGGGGTGAAGAGATTCGAACTCCCGGCATCCTGCTCCCAAAGCAGGCGCGCTACCAGACTGCGCCACACCCCGACGCTTGAATTAAACAACATACTTATTTTAATGCCGTATGTCTAGAGCTTTCATGCATTTTCGTGTATTTTTATAGAGTTTTGTAGTTTTTCGACCATAGAATAAAAGCCATTACGGCGGTTAACGCTTAAATGCTGGTGTAATCCTAACGATTCAAATACCTCATCTATATTATATAGTGCTATTTGATCTATGGTTTTACCTGCATACATAACACGTAAAACTGCGATTAATCCTTTAACAATGTGAGAATCACTATCAGCAAGAAAATCAAAGTATTCTTTATTTTTATTGCTAATTGGTTTAATTACTATCCAAACTTGGCTAATACAGCCTTTTACTTTATTTTCTTCAGTCTTATAATTATCTGGCATAGTTGGGAGCTTGCGACCAAGCTCTATTAAGTATTGATAACGGTCTTCCCAATCATCAAATAAAGCAAAATTTTCTAATAATTCTTCAACGGTCATAAATATTTCTCTTTTTATTAACTTTTATAGTTGGCAATTTAAAACTACTGCTCTATTCTAATTGCGAGAGGTGTCACTATAATAATAAATGTGTGACTATTATGAAGACAAAAAAGGGTAAGTAAAGAAAAAATGAGCAAATCATCAGACGATACAAAAAATACATTATATTGTTCCTTTTGTGGCAAAAGCCAACATGAGGTTCGTAAATTAATTGCAGGGCCAAATGTCTTTATCTGTAATGAGTGTGTTGAGTTATGCACAGATATCATTCAAGAAGAAGATAAAAGCCAATTGGTTAGAGCCGATGGTGAGGGTATTCCAACCCCACTAGAGATTAACTCTGTACTTGATGATTACGTTATTGGGCAAACAAGTGCAAAACGTGTGCTATCTGTTGCGGTTCATAACCACTATAAACGCCTAGAAGAAGGTCAACGTGGTGGAGATATTGAGCTATCAAAATCCAATATCTTATTAATGGGGCCGACTGGTTGTGGTAAGACTTTGCTTGCTCAAACATTAGCTCGTATTTTAGATGTGCCTTTTACAATGGCTGATGCAACTACATTAACAGAAGCTGGTTATGTAGGTGAAGATGTTGAGAATATTGTTCTTAAATTATTACAGTCATCAGATTATAATGTTGAGCGTGCTCAGCGTGGAATCGTCTATATTGATGAAATTGATAAAGTGAGTCGTAAGTCAGACAATCCATCGATCACTCGTGATGTATCGGGTGAGGGGGTACAACAAGCACTACTGAAATTGATGGAAGGTACAGTTGCTAGCGTTCCTCCACAAGGTGGACGTAAACATCCACAACAGGAATTCTAACAAGTTGATAATAC
>JAJFGX010000122.1 GCA_021775895.1 Alphaproteobacteria bacterium
TAAACTAGGCTTCCTTGAAAAACTTCTGCACACCCTATCCATACTGTTCCCACTGGCTTTTGATTTGAGCCACCATCAGGCCCAGCAATCCCAGTAGTTGCAACAGCAATATAACGATGAGTAGCTAAAAATTCTTTTGAATGCTTATTAATAGCTCCACTAGCCATTTGCTCTGCAACAGCAGAGCTTACAGCGCCATGCTGATTAAGAGTTTCGTCACTCACTCCTAATAGAGTCGTTTTAGAGTGGTTTGAATAAGTTATATAACCACATTCTAAAATATCCGAAGAACCAGCAATTTCAGTTATAATCGCACCAATCAACCCACCAGTACAAGATTCAGCTGTTACCAGACGTACTTGTTTCTCACGGCAGATATCTAACAATAATTTAGTTTTATCAATAAGATGTTTAGGAAAGTACCCTGTCATATCTTTTTATCCTTTGTGGCTACGGTACAATATAAAAAACAGCAAAAAAGCCTACTCCAACTAAGGCATATAAACCAGCGATAACATCGTCCATCATTACAGACCACGCCCCCTTACCTTTTATATCATAATATGAAGCTGGCCATGGCTTCCAAATATCAAACAAGCGAAACAAAGCAAAGGCAACCAACCATAAAAATATACTATCACCCGCAGGAATCGCCGCAATCCACATACCTGCAAATTCATCTATAACCACTTCTTTTGGATCATGTTTTCCAGTTTGATGCATATAATAGTCTGTAGCATCAGTCCCAACCCATAAGCATAAAAATACTCCGACAAGCAAACCTGGAATACCAAATACATTAAGTAATAAATATCCAACTGGAATTGCAGCTAAACTACCCATTGTACCTGGGGCTTTTTTAAATAGCCCACTTCCACCACCTGTTGCTAAAAAAACCTTCCAGTCCTTTAAACTTAATGTGCCTGGTAGATTATTAAACAAGTCTTGCAGCATATTTATTCACCTCAATAATAAATTATTTAGTTTATATTCTGTTTTATGTTATAAATCACAATATGATTATAAGTTTAGGACATTTTTTGACTAATATAAAGAGTCGTTTTTTAACTGGAGCTTTTATTAAAGTATTAGCAATCTTACGATTAATTTATAGGTCTCGTAGCTTTTCAATTTTTATTGCGATTGCTGCCACAATATCTGTAATTGCGACATATATAACGCTTACAAAAAGCAGTGCCAGCAATCATAATGGAGATGTAGATGCTGTTTACTGGCTATTAAACCTTGATATCGTGCTTTTATTATTATTGGGAGCTATTATAGCTCGCCGTGTTGCTAAAGTATGGATTCGTAGAAAACAAGGCGTTGCCGGTGCACAATTACATGCTAAATTTGTATTTATTTTTGGTCTACTAGCCGCTGTGCCTGCCATACTTATGGCTATATTTTCAGCTGTGTTCTTTTATTTTGGAATACAAAGCTGGTTTAATGATCGAGTACAGGTCGCTGTAAACGAATCACTGCATGTTGCCCAAGCATATTTAAAAGAACATCAGAATGTAATGAAGGCCGATATTTTGGCTATGGCTAATGACATGAATAGAGAAGCTGCAATTCTCCAAGAAAATGTACAAGCCATGAATAGAATGGTACAAACTCAGTCACAACTAAGAAACTTACCTGAAATAGTATTGTTTACCTCAACTGGAGAAGTTATAGCTCGATCAAACCTTGCCTTTTTACCTGAAATTGTCTCAATTCCCGATGATGTTCTAAAAAAGGCTCGTAATGGTGATGTCGCTTTATTAACTAATGATGGTGACAACCGCATAAGGGCAATAGTTGCATTAAATGGATTTATTGATACATTCTTATTTGTTGGCCGTATGGTAGATAGAATAGTCCTACAACATATAGAAACCACAGAAAAAGCTGTGGCTGAATATACTGCACTAGATGGACGACGTTCACAAATGCAACTATCCATGACACTATTGTTTATGGCAGTATCATTTTTATTATTGTTAGCTGCCGTATGGGCTGGATTCTATCTAGCTGATTCAATGACAAAACCAATCGCTGATTTAATCAAAGGTTCAGAAAGGTTACGTTCTGGTGATTTATCCGTACGCATTGAAGAAACAGGTAAAGCTGATGAACTAGATATTTTAGCTAAATCTTTCAATAGAATGACTAGTCAAATGCAACGGCAACGAGATGAACTTGTTTCAACCAATCGTGTTTTAGATGAGCGTCGCCGTTTTACGGAGGCTGTACTATCAGGTGCATCTTCAGGCGTATTAGGCCTGAACACTAAGGGAGAAATCACACTAGCGAACACACAAGCTGCAAAGCTACTTGATTGCAAGAAAAATGATCTAGTTGGTCAAGCCCTGTTAGATATACTGCCGGAAGCTACGCCTTTATTTAATGGCACCACGGATAAAAAACAACTTCAAATTAATATACCGAAAAAGAAAGATGCTGGGCTTCGTACCCTATTAATAAAAGTTACCGCACAATCTGATGATAGTGATGAACTTGTTATAACATTTGATGACATTTCTGCTTTAGTCACAGCAGAGCGTAAGGCCGCATGGTCTGATGTCGCTCGCAGAATTGCTCATGAAATTAAAAATCCACTAACTCCTATTCAGCTTTCAGCTGAACGGTTAAAAAGAAAATATCTTAAACAAATAACAAAAGAGCCTGAAATATTTGTTGAATGCACTGATACAATTGTTAGGCAAGTAAAAGAAATTGGACGAATGGTAAATTCTTTTTCATCTTTTGCCAGAATGCCCGAGCCTATAAAGCAAGCAGAAGATCTAATTGATATTTGTAAAGATTCTATAGTTTTGCAACAGCAAGCTCATACTGATATTACTATTGAAACAAAATACCCACGCAAAAAAGACATTCAAATTCTTTGTGATCGTGGACAAATAGGTCAAATATTAACCAACCTTTTACAAAATAGTATTGATGCAATCCATGATGCAAAAGAAAAGAATGGGCATATCATACTTCAAATAAAGCACAACAAAAAAGCCAATGAAGTTGCTATTATTGTTGAAGATAATGGCTTAGGCTTACCAAAAAAGACTCAGCAAGAATTACTTGAACCTTACACAACAACAAAACAAAAAGGCAGTGGCTTAGGGCTTGCTATTGTTAAGAAAATATTAGAAGACCATGATGGCTTTATTACACTAAATAATAGATCTAAAAACATACGTGGCACTAATGTAGAAATAAGGCTACCATTACACTTAGAGGATAATTAAGAGATGAACAAAAATATTTTGATTGTAGATGATGAATTAGACATACGCACTTTACTAAAAGGCGTGCTTGAAGATGAAGGGTACTCATGTCACCAAGCAAAAAATTCAGATGAGGCATTAACAATAGTTAATCAATCTATGCCCAATCTTGTTTTACTTGATGTTTGGCTGGAAGATAGCACTTTAGATGGTATTGGTATCTTAGAAACACTGGTTAAATCAAACCCTGAACTTCCAATCGTAATGATGAGTGGGCATGGTACTATTGAAACAGCAGTTTCTGCAATTAAACTAGGAGCATACGACTTTATAGAAAAGCCATTTGATATTGACCTTATTTTAATGGCTATAGGGCGTGCTTTAGAGGTTGGAAATCTAAAAAAAGAAAACAGAGAATTACGAGCTAAAGCCAATAATGCAAACTCTGATATTAATGGAATATCCACACAAATAAACAACCTACGACAAACTATAGAAAAAGTCGCTCCTACCGAAAGTCGGGTTTTGATTACAGGTGCTCAAGGTACAGGCAAAAATGTTGTTGCACGTATGATACATAAATTATCACCCCGCTCTAATGCCCCATTTATTTCGATAAATTGTGCTTCAGTGCATATTGATGGCTTAGAAGCTGCTTTATTTGGCGTTGGTAACAATAATATAGCAGATAACCAAACAGGTGTAATTGAACAAGCTTATGGCGGAACTCTAGTTTTAGATGAAATTGCTGAAATGCCATTAGAGGTGCAAGGTAAGCTAGTTCGAGTGCTACAAGAAAATAACTTCACTCCAATTAACAGTACGAAATCAAAAGATATTGATATAAGGCTCATAGCAACGACAAGCCAAAATTTAAATGATAAGATAGAAAATGGTAGTTTCAGAGAAGATTTATATTATAGATTAAGTGTTGTACCCTTGGAAATTCCAGCGCTTATTGATAGAAGAATGGATATTCCCGTACTTGCTGAATATTTTTTAAACTCACAAGAAATTTTTGATGAGCATAATATAACTCTATCTGCCCCACTTGTGCTTAGTGAAGATGCACTAGCAATTCTACAAGCCTACTCATGGCCGGGTAATATAAGGCAATTAAAAAATGTAATGGAGTGGCTATTAATAATGTATGGGCACCAAGTTATTGATAAAAATAACAAAGATAATAATGAAATTATAATTACGGCGGAAATGCTACCACCTGAATTGCGTCAAATGCCCAAAAGCTTTAAAGGAGAGGATCCTGTAATTGAAATGATGACAAAGCCTTTGCGGGAGGCTCGTGAAGTTTTTGAGCGTAGATACTTACTCGCACAAATAGAGCGTTTTGATGGCAACATTTCAAAAACTGCTGGCTTTATTGGCATGGAACGCTCAGCCCTACACCGCAAGCTAAAAACTCTTGTTGTGGATACTGACGACTCTAAAGGTAATCAAGGCGTCTCCTTATAACTCTATACTTATTTTTATTAACTGCCACCCCATTGAAATTGACCATTTTCACCTAATTTAGAAAATGGATTATATGCCACTTCCCATAGAGTACTATCAAGATCTGAAAAATAACCTGAATAACCTCCCCAAAATGCTTTTTGAGCCTTTTTAATTATTTTACCACCAGCTTTATTAGCTTCCTCTAGAGTAGAATTAACTGCAGATTCTGAAAGAACATTATATGCTAGGGTAAATGGTGAATATCCAGTTTTATCTATGTTAACAGTGGTATCCTCTATTAATTTATCAATTGGATAAAGAGCCAATGCCATACTTTGTAGATTATAAGTAACTATAGAATTAATATCATCTTCACTTGCGACCACCCAACCAAGTGCATCATAAAATTTTCTAGACTTTTCTAGATCTCTAACACCAATAGTAACAATACTTAATCGCTGTTCCATAAATAAAGAACTTACCCCACAATTAAATTAATAAACCCATATTAAGCATAATCAAGCGTAGGAGCAAGCCATTTTTCCGCTTCTTCAAGGGTAATGCCTCTACGGCTTGCATAGTTTTCCACTTGGTCTTTATCGATCTTGCCAACACCAAAATAACGACTTTCTGGGTGACTAAAATACCAACCGCTAACCGAAGATGCAGGCATCATTGCCAAACTTTCAGTTAAAGTAATGCCTGTTTTATTCTCAACATCAAGCAATTCCCAAAGTGTTTCTTTTTGTGTGTGATCAGGGCTTGCAGGATAACCCGGTGCTGGGCGTATACCTTGATATTCTTCACGTATCATAGCATCGTTTTCAAGAGCCTCCGCACTAGCATAACCCCATAATTCACGCCTAACTTTTGCATGCATATATTCAGCAAATGCCTCAGCAAAGCGATCAGCTATTGCTTTCGCCATCATAATATTATAATCATCGTGATCAGCTTCAAATTCAGCAATTATTTTTTCCAATCCCGCCCCTGCTGTTACGGCAAAACCGCCAATATAATCTTCAATGCCACTATCTTTTGAGGCAATATAATCGGCAAGGCACATATTATATCTATCATTCTGCTTTGGTGTTTGTTGACGCAACCCATATATACGAGCAGTTTCTTTAGACCTAGTATCATCATTATAAATAATTATATCATCATCAATGCTAGAGGCTGGAAATAGACCAACAACCCCGTTAGCTGTGATATTCTCATCTGCGATAAAACGTGCAACCATTTTCTGTCCGTCATTAAATATTTTATGAGCCTCTTCGCCATGCTTATCATCTTCAAGAATTCTTGGATAACGCATTTTCAGCCCCCATGTATAAAAGAATGGAGTCCAATCAATATAAGGCTCAAGCTCTGCAAATGAAACATTTTTAAATTCATAAACACCCAACTGTAAGGGCTTGGTTGGAGTATAACTATTCCAATCTGTTTGCATACGATTTGCCCTTGCCTCGGCAATTGATATAAGATTTTTTTCACCCAATTTTCTTTCAAACCTAGCTTTAGCAGTTGCATATTTACGATTGATATCTTTTATAAATTCAGAACGCAAATCATCACTCAATAGATTATTTACAACACCTACTGCCCTTGAAGCATCAGGAACATAGACCACAGGTTGATCATATTTTGTAGCAATTTTAACAGCGGTATGCATTTCCGACGTAGTCGCCCCACCAATTAATAATGGAATTTTAAAGCCTTGGCGTTGCATTTCACTTGCCACATGCGTCATTTCTTCCAGCGATGGAGTAATCAATCCTGACAAACCAATAGCATCTACATTTTCTTCCTTAGCCTTTTGTAAAATAACATCACATGACACCATAACCCCAAGATCAACCACATCATAACCGTTACATTGTAATACGATACCTACAATATTCTTACCTATATCATGAACATCACCTTTGACAGTTGCCATTAGAATTTTTCCAGCACTTGATGCAGTTCCGTCTTTTTCCTTATCCATATATGGCAGCAACCAAGCAACCGCTTTCTTCATAACTCTGGCTGATTTAACCACTTGAGGCAAAAACATTTTACCAGAGCCAAATAAATCACCCACAACATTCATACCATTCATTAAAGGGCCTTCAATAACGTGTAGTGCCTTATCTGCTTTCTCGTAGGCCTCGGCAGTATCTTCTTCAATAAATTCTGTTATACCTTTAACCAAAGAATGTGAAAGCCGTTCCTCTACAGACAAGCCACGCCATTCTTGAACTTCTTTTTCAGTCTCTTTAGCTTTGCCTGTGTAATTGTCCGCAATTTCTAACAATTTATCAGTGCTACTTTCTCTACGATTTAAAACAACGTCCTCAACCGCATTTAATAAATCTTTTGGAATATCTTCATAAATTGCAAGTTGTCCTGCATTAACAATTCCCATATCCATACCAGCATTAATCGCATGGTATAAAAACACAGCGTGAATTGCCTCCCTCACCTGATTGTTACCTCGAAAGGAAAAAGAAACATTCGAAACTCCACCACTAACCATAGCATGAGGTAAAGTCTCTTTAATAACTCGTGTTGCCTCAATAAAATCAACGCCATAATTATTATGCTCGTCAATTCCTGTGGCTACCGCAAAAATATTAGGGTCAAAAATTATATCCTCGGCTGGCAAGCCAACATTCTCAGTTAATACTTTGTATGCTCTAGTACAAATATCAACCTTACGAGCAAGCGTATCTGCTTGCCCACCTTCATCAAAAGCCATAACAATAACAGCAGCACCATATTTTTTTGCCAATTTTGCGTGATGGATAAACTCTGCCTCGCCCTCTTTTAGGCTAATAGAGTTAATAATAGATTTCCCTTGTACGCATTTAAGCCCTGCTTCAATAACTTCCCATTTTGAGCTATCAATCATTACAGGGACTTTAGAAATTTCAGGCTCACCTGAAATCATATTTAGAAAGGTAATCATTTCGGCTTTTGAATCTAAAAGCCCCTCATCCATATTAATATCAATTATTTGAGCACCATTCGCCACCTGATCACTAGCAACTTGTAGAGCCTCTTCATAGCTTTTTTCTTTAATCAATCGTTTAAATTTAGCAGAGCCTGTAATATTTGTTCGCTCCCCTACATTAACAAATAAGCTATCTTTATCAATGGTTAAAGGCTCTAAACCTGACAGACGACATGCAACATCAATCTTTGGCATTTTCCGTGGGGCTATGCTACTAAGACTTTCCGCAATCGCTCTAATATGTTCAGGGCCAGTACCACAACAACCACCAATAATATTTAAATAGCCAGCCTCCGCCCATTCACAAATTTCTTTTGTCATTTCCTCTGGGGTTTCATCATAACCGCCAAAGGCATTAGGAAGTCCCGCATTAGGGTGAGATGAAATACAAGTATTTGCAATACGAGAAAGCTCTGCAATATATTGCCTTAAATCCTTAGCGCCCAAAGCACAGTTAAGGCCAACAGATATAGGCTCTGCATGACGAATAGAATTCCAAAAAGCCTCCGTTGTCTGCCCTGTAAGCGTCCGCCCAGAGGCATCAGTAATCGTACCAGAAATCATAATCGGCAAAACAACATTATTCTCTTCAAAATAAGTCTTAACGGCATAAATAGCTGCCTTCGCATTAAGAGTATCAAAGATAGTCTCAATCAGAACAATATCAATACCGCCTTTAATTAAACCATCTACAGCCTCGGTATAAGAAACTACAAGCTCATCAAAAGTAATATTACGTTTACTTGGGTCATTCACATCAGGAGAAATCGACAAAGTCCTATTAGTCGGGCCTACTATCCCCGCAACAAAACGAGGTTTATCATCAGTTGAAAACTCATCTGCAAGCTCCCTAGCCAGCTTTGCACTTTCAAAATTAAGCTCATAACTAAGCTCTTCCATACCATAGTCAGCCATAGAAATTGAGTTTGCATTAAACGTATTGGTCTCAATAATATCTGCACCAGCATCTAAATAATCACGGTGAATACCCGCAATAACATCTGGCTTGCTTAGAGTTAAAAGGTCATTATTGCCCTTAACATCTTGCCCCCAGTCTTTGAATCTCTCACCCCTATAATCATGCTCTTGCAAGTCATGACGTTGAATCATAGTTCCCATTGCCCCATCAAGAATAAGAATTCTTTGTTCCAAAGCTTCATATATAGATTGTGTCATATTTATTATATCCCATTGTTTAAACATTTAAGCGATTATATTGAATTTTGCAGAAGTTGCAAAACTATAGTTTCTTTTAAATATTGCTTGACATATTGCCTATCGTTGCGTATGGTAGGTCAGAAAATTATAATCAAGGAGAATAAAAATGGGACTATTCAGTGATGATTACAGAGAAAAAGCAACTATGAGCAAAGGCGATTTTCTTGATGCTGCACGATCTGGCAACTTAGAAAAAGTAAAACATGCAATTGAAAATTGCGATATGCCAATTGATGTAGTAGACAGTGCCAATGAAACTGCTCTATATGATGCTTGTAGAAACAATCGATATAAAGTTACAGAGTATCTATTATCAAAAGGTGCCAACCCTAACCATCTAAACAACAGAGGCAATCACGCCTTGATAATAGCTACATCCCACAACCGTAAAGAGATGGTTTCATTATTGCTAGAAAATGGAGCTAATAAGCATATTTCTGGCAATTGTGGCACTGCTCTTGACTGGGCGAACACTTCAAACCGTAGGACTAATATAGACATATCCAATATGATAAGAAACTACCACCCCGAAGGCTGGAAAAAAACAGGAGAGCAAATAGTTGAGCATTACTACTCCGAAGATAACAATACTAGGCACATAAAAGATGTGTTTAATTTCCACAGCGAAGAAAGAACACGTTATGTTGATATAGTTGCGACTAAACAATTTGGCTTTAGCACAACGTCTTTTAAAAATATCAGCTCATCTATAATGCAAGAAGCTAAAAACCAGCTTGCTGGCAACGGTGATAGAGTTAAGAAAAAGTCTGTTCGCACAGTTATAATTAACAAATAAGGGAGAATAAAATGACAGAAAACCGTGATGATAAACCAGGCATGAGCGTTAAAGAGTTCTTCTCTAATGCAGAACATGGTAACTTAAATGAAATTAAACACGCAATTGAAGAACTAGGCATGCCTGTTGATGTTGAAATTAATGGCAGTGATACAGCCCTAAATAAAGCATGCTGCCATGAATACTATGATATGGTAGAATACTTGCTATCAAAGGGTGCGGACACTAATCATAAAAACTGCGTAGGCAATCACTCCTTGATAATGGCTGCATGGAATAATCATGAAAATATAGTTAAATTATTATTAGACAATGGGGCAGACAAGACTATTTCTGGCAATAGAGGCACCGCCACTAAAGTCGCAATTGAAAATGGCAACATGAGCATTGTTAAAACGATTAAGAGTTATCGCTCTAACGGCTGGTATAAAACAGGCGATCAAACAATTGATCATTGTTATTCAGAGGATAATGGCACTCGCCATATCACAGATGTTTTTAATTTCTACCAAAAAGAAAGAACACGCTATATTAAACTGGAAGATAGTTCAGAATTAGTTACTTTTCTTACACCATTCAACCAAATAAGTGGTATTATAACCCAAGAAGCGGCTACGGAGCTTCAAAACAGAACCAATGGTGGTGGTGATGGGCAAAAAATAAAACCACGAACAGTTACAATTAATCAATAAAGGATAAACTAGAATATGAGTAAATCAAAAACCATTAGACGTTTAACTGTACGTGATATTCAAAAGCATAAAAATAACACACCTATGGTGTGTTTAACTGCTTATACAACGCCAATGGCTCAAATACTAGATGAGCATGTTGATCTATTGCTAGTTGGCGATAGTCTTGGCATGGTGATTTATGGAATGGATAGTACTCTGGGCGTCACCATGGAAATGATGATTGAACATGGTAAAGCTGTAATGCGTGGAACAAAACATGCATTTATTACAATTGATATGCCTTTTGGTAGCTATGAAGAATCACCCGAGCAAGCATTCCGTAATGCTGCACGTATTATGCAAGAAACTGGTTGCTCTGGGGTTAAGTTAGAGGGCGGAGCTGAAATGGCTGAAACTATTGAGTTCCTAAATAAGCGGGGAATTCCTGTAATGGCTCATATTGGTTTAATGCCCCAATCTGTTAATACATTGAGCGGTTACGGCACTCGTGGGCGTGGAGAAGATGAAGGTGAGCGTATAATGCAAGATGCAATCGCCGTCACTGATGCAGGGGCTTTTGCTTGCGTAATTGAAGGCACAGCAGAGCCTGTGGCAAAACTTATTACGGAAACCATAAATATTCCAACAATTGGCATTGGAGCATCTGTTGCTTGTGATGGACAAATACTAGTAACTGATGATGCTATGGGCTTGTTCCGTGATTTCAAACCTAAATTCGTTAAGCAATATGCACAACTAGGAGATATTGTTAGCTCTGCGGTCAGTGAATATTCAGATGAAGTTAGAAACAGGCAATTCCCATCAGAACAGCACGTTGTTGGCACAACAAAAATCACGACTAAGAAAGAGGCTTGCTATGATTAAGCTTAATCTGCGTAAGGATTCTTACTAGTTTTGATATTTAATCGAATTGGAGTACCTGGAACATCAAAAGTTTCTCTAAGTCCATTTACCAAGTAACGCTGGTAACTATCTGTAATATCTTTAGGTTTTGAAACCCACAAAGCAAATGTTGGAGGTCTTGCCTTAATTTGCGTCATATAACGCAAGCGGTTTGGTCTTCCTTGTGCTAATGGTGCGGGGTGGTGAGACTCCATCATTCGAAGCCAGCGATTTAATCTACCTGTACCAACACGCTTATTCCATATTTTATAGGAATCAAATACTGCCGACATTAAATTATCCAAGCCTTTTTCTTTCAGAGCTGAAATCGTCACAAAAGTTACGTCTTTAACTTGAGAAAGTCCTGTTTCCAGCTTATACGATGCATGCTCCAAAGCATCTTTTCTATCCTTTGCAACGTCCCATTTATTTATAGCAACTACTAGCGACCTACCCTCTTTAACAACATGGGCTGCAATAGCTAAATCCTGTTTTTCTAATAAAGTATCAGCATCTAGCATTAAAATAACAACTTGAGCTAAACGAATTGCTCTAAAGCTATCATCAACAGAAAATTTCTCAATATTATCAACAATTTTTGCTTTTCTACGAATACCTGCTGTATCTACAAGGCATATTTTTTTGCCGTCGTATTCCCAATCAACACTCACAGAATCTCTGGTAACACCTGGTTCTGCCCCTGTCATAGTCCTATCTTCTTTTAAGAAGGCATTAAGTAATGTTGATTTTCCTGCGTTAGGCCTGCCTACTATTGCTATTTTAATTGGCTTATCATCTTCATCTGTGTCTTCTTCTAAATCACCAAAGCCAATACCAGATCCTTCTTCATAGTCAATTGAAGTATCGCTATTATCCTCTTCTATTTCCTCATCTATTTCTTCTTTAGAAGCTTCAATCAGTGGTGCTAATACATCGCTGATATCTGTCATGCCTATACCATGTTCAGCTGAAATAATTATAGGCTCGCCCATACCTAGCTCGTACGCCTCATATAAACTTTCTACCAGTTTACTATTCTCGCATTTATTAGCTAGCAAAGCAGATGGTGTGTCTTGCATACGCAGCCATTGAGCAAAATGAGCATCTAGAGGTGTTATACCTGCCCTTGCATCAATCATAAATAAAATAAAATCTGCGTGTTTTAATGCGTTCTCTGTAGTCTTACGCATTCTACCTTCCATACTATCATCAAAGCTTTCTTCTAAGCCTGCTGTATCTATGATATTAAAATCCAGCCCCATAAAATTAGCCCCAGAGATTTGCCAATCTCTAGTAATTCCCGGAGTGTCATTAACGATTGACAATTTCTTACTTGTCATACGATTAAATAATGTGGACTTGCCGACATTTGGTCGTCCTATAATGGCAACAGTAAAACTCATTCTTCGCTCTTTATATCTTTATTATTGTTATCTTTGTTTTTTTCTTTATTACGCACAGCTATAGCACAGAAAAAGCCATCTGTCTTGTGTTCTGCTGGATTAAGCTCTAAATAAGGCGTTCTTAACTTTAAATCAGTTAATTTATCGTCATTTCTTAAATCCACACATTCCATATCCTCGTGTCTTTCAAGGAAACTTTCAAATTGCTTTTGATTCTCTTCTATCAACAATGAACATGTTGAATAAATCAATCTACCCTCTGGTTTTACAAGTTTAGCCGCACTGTCTAAGATTTTTGCTTGTAGCTCAAGTAAATCTTCCATTTTAGGGCCAATATCACGCCACTTTTTATCTGGATCTCTACGCCATGTTCCAGTACCAGTACAAGGAGCATCGACAAGCACCAAATCATACTTGCCATGATGACGTTTTAACCATTTATCTGTTTCATGCTCTATTTTATGCGTTGTAACATTATGTAGTCCTGCACGTCTAAAACGTTCTTTTGCTCTTTTAAGCCTGCCTTCAGAAATATCTGTCGCCATAATAGAGCCTTTATTATTCATCATCATGCCTAAAGCAAGCGATTTTCCACCTGCTCCAGCACAAAAATCAAACACTCTCATTGATGGCTTTGGATCAACAACAAGCGCAACCATTTGCGAGCCTTCATCTTGTACTTCAAAATGCCCTGCTTTAAATGCTTTTAAATTACCTAAAGCTATTCGCTTACCACTTACCCTTAATCCCCATGGAGAATTAGCGGTTTTTTCAGCTTCTATACCCTCTTCTTTCAAAGCTTTTTGCAGAGTATCAATATCCGTTTTTATTGTATTTACTCGAAAATCAAGCGAAGCTTCAACCAGCATCGATTCCATTACATTTTTAAACTTAGGGCCTAAATATTCCTTCAAAGAATCCACAGCCCATTCAGGACATTCAAGTTTAATATGCTCTGGCATGCTACGATGGTGTAATCTTTGTTTGCTTAAATAAGATACTGTAACCAATTCTTTATCCGACAATTCATCAGGTGAGTATTTATCACTGCCAAAAAAATCCTTGGGATCTTGATGTCTTATCATACACATATCAGCCAAAACTAAATTACGAGCCGATATTTCTTTTAAATGCCAACTAAGGCGATGGTAGTGTCGCATTATACGATATAAACGCTCCATAACATAACTGCGGTCGTTCGACCCCATGTAGCGATGGCTCCTGAAATATGCACTAATAACGCCGTCAGCCGGACGATCAGAGACTAAAATCTCACTAAGCATTTCGATAGTTGTTGCTATTTGTGCAGCGGGTGTCATATTTTATACCTTTATTAATTATATATTAGTGATTACCTTTGTGTTATAAACGTTGATAGCCTTATTTGAAAGAGAAATATTATGAGAATTTTTACTAGTTACTTTGTTTTACTTTGTTTTGTTTTTATATCCCCAGTTTCTGCACTGCAACGTGAAGGAATAGCCGCTATCGTCAATGATAACATAGTCTCTTACTCTGATGTGCGGCATCGTGCATTATTAAATTTATCAGCCATGCAAGGCAGTCCAAGTCCTGAACTTCAAAGAAGACTTGAAAAGCAGTCTTTAGAAACTTTAATTAACGAATCTCTACAAGTACAAGAAGCAGAAAAACTGGGAATTACTGTAACTCCAGAACAAGTTAGCAAGGGTATTGAAAAAGTAGCTCTGCAAAATAGCTTTAGTTCTGAAGAATTTCGTCAAAATTTAAAAATGGCTGGCATTCCGTTATCAACATTAGAAGATCAAATAAAAGCACAGATAGCATGGACTTACGTAGTTAGACGCAAAATTAGACCTCAAATAAACATTGCAGAAAGTGAAATTGATTCAGTTCTTGATCAAAAAAAACAAGCGGAAAAACAAACTAGATACCGCCTTGCTGAAATTGTTTTAAAAGGCAATGATGATGACGAGTTACAAAAGATTGCCAAGGTCATCATGAAAAAATTACAAGATGGAGCTCCATTTAATCTTTTAGCAAAACAATTTTCACAAGCCCCAGGTGGAGCTAAAGGTGGGGACCTTGGTTGGTTAACTAACAATCAATTACCAGATGAGTACAAATATGCGGTAAAACAAATGCAAAAAGGTCAAGTAACTCCTCCTTTAAAAACAAGAAACGGTTATAATATTTTGCTAATGATTAACAAAGTAGATGCCAACCAAACAAAAGCCGTAGCCACAACAGAATCTATATTAAAAAAATCTGTCAAAGCACCAACTACTACAACTACATCAAAAGATATAGCTCTATCCATGAAGCAAATATTGATACCAGTATCAACAGATGAGCCAAAGGCAGTAATCGCCGCTAAAATGGCTAGAGCGAAACAATTAAGCTCTGAAATATCAGGTTGCAGTGAAATGACAGATAGATCGAAAAACTTCCTATCCTCTGGAACAGGTGATATTGATGCAATTAAAT
>JAJFGX010000123.1 GCA_021775895.1 Alphaproteobacteria bacterium
GGGTTAACTGACTTTTCTTCACTAATGCGAGCGCAACTTATGGAGCTTGATACCAAATTAAAACAAGTAAAGCTAATTACAGAACATGCAAAAGCACACTCTGAGTTATTATATTTACAAGGAGATGGCTCATGAAAAATATAATCATTACATTACTTGTAATAGTCATCGGAGTTCTGTCTAGCATAGTCTTTGACTATTATCCTTTTGCTAAAAAACACATGACCGAGCAAACAACAAAACAACAACCAGAAAACAATATTGCTTATTGGGTTGCCCCAATGGATCCGAATTATCGTCGTGACAAAGCTGGTAAATCGCCAATGGGTATGGATTTAATTCCAGTATATAACAATAACAACAAAACTAATAATAATGCGATTAAACTAAACCCGGCAGTAATTAATAATTTAGGTGTACGAACAGGCACAGTTAAACGTGGTGATTTCAACCGCCAAATTGAAACTGTTGGCTACATTGATTATGATGAAACAAAAACCAGCCACGTTCATTTAAGAGCCAAAGGCTGGATTGAAAAACTATACGTTAACTCAATTGGACAAAAAGTATCAAAAGGTGATGTCCTATTTGATGTTTATTCACCAGAATTAGTCAATGCTCAATCTGATTATTTGAATGCTCTAAACACAGGCAGAAAATCTATTATATCTGGCTCAAAAGAGCGACTTAAAGCTTTGGGTATATCAAAAGATCTAATTTCTCAAATTGCAAAAAAACGTAAAATAAATCAATTTGTTAAAATATATGCTCCTCAAGATGGAATTGTATCAGAGCTTAATGTTGCAGAAGGAATGTACGTAACTGCAGATACAACCATAATATCACTATCTGACCTTTCAAACGTTTGGTTGTTAGTTGATGTTTTTGAAAGACAAGCAAGCTTGGTTAAGGAGGGTTTAAATGCAAAAATGCAATTATCTTACGAACCAACCAGAACATGGCAAGGTCATATTACCTATGTCTATCCACAAGTTGACCCCAATACTAGAGCTCTGAAGGCTCGTTTAGAGTTTGAAAATACAGATATGTTCTTAAAACCAGACATGTATGCAAATGTCACAATTTTAGGAGAAACAAAACCTAATGCTTTAACTATCCCTCGTGAGGCCTTAATTAAAACAGGCAAGTCAGAGCGTGTTATTCTTGCTCTAGGAAATGGAGAGTTTCAACCCGCAAAAGTACTTTCGGGGGCTGAATCTGGTGATAGAGTAGAAATCCTTGAAGGTTTAACTGAGGGAGAGAAAATTGTTACCTCCGCCCAATTCCTAATTGATTCTGAAGCTAACTTTAAAGGCTCTTTACTCCGCATGAAGTCAGGAGACTAAGAAAATGATAACTCAAACCATTAAGTGGTCAATAGAAAACCGTCTATTAATAATTATAATGGCATTATTCATTATTGTTTTTGGTATTGTTGCGATTAAAAAAACACCGCTTGATGCTATACCAGATTTATCTGATGTTCAGGTTATTATCAAAACTAGCTATACGGGGCAAGCTCCACAAGTAGTTGAAAACCAAGTAACATACCCACTAACCACAGCTATGCTTGCTGTTCCTAATGCAACTAGTGTTAGGGGATATTCCTTTTTTGGAGATTCATATGTATATGTTATTTTTGAAGATGGAACAGATTTATACTGGGCAAGATCCAGAGTGCTTGAATACTTAAGTCAAATTGCACCTAAACTTCCGCCATCAGCAAAACCAGCTTTAGGGCCAGATGCAACAGGCGTTGGCTGGATTTATGAATATGCTCTGATTGATAAAACAGGAAAACATGATCTATCTCAACTTCGGAGTATTCAAGATTGGTTTTTAAAGTTTGAGCTGCAAACAGTCTCTGGAGTTTCAGAGGTTGCCACAATTGGTGGCATGGTTAAACAATATCAAGTTGTTATAAACCCAAATAAATTAAGAGCTTACAATTTATCTTTGAAAAAAATAAGTTCCGCCATTAAAAATGCAAATATGGAAGCAGGTGGCTCTGTTATTGAAATGGCAGAAGCTGAGTATATGGTACGTTCCAACGGTTATATAGAAAAAATAAATGATATTAAATCTATTCCCCTTGGCACAGCTAAAAACGGCACGCCAATTTTCTTAGGTGATATTGCAGATATCAATATAGGGCCACAAATTAGGCGTGGTATAGCTGAATTAAATGGAGAAGGAGAAGTTGTCGGCGGGGTAATCATTATGCGATGGGGTGATAACCCGCTTAAAACTATTCATGCCGTTAAAGAGAAACTAAAAGAACTTAAAACAGGTCTACCAGCAGGTGTTGAAATTATTGAAACCTATGATAGGTCATTGTTAATTGAACGTGCTGTAGACAATTTAAATGAAAAGTTAATAGAAGAGTTTCTAATTGTTGTTCTGATCTGTGCTTTATTCCTATTCCACTTTACTTCATCATTAGTTGTCATGATTAGCCTACCTATAGGGATCTTGATGGCTTTTATTGTAATGCATGTCCAAGGAATTAACGCAAATATAATGTCTTTAGGTGGTATTGCTATTGCGGTCGGGGCAATGGTAGATGCCAGTATTGTTATGATTGAGAACTTCCACAAACATGTAGAGAAAAGACCTCTTACAGATGAGAATAGGTGGCAAATTGTTTATAAATCAACAAAAGAAGTCGGAGCTCCATTATTCTTTTCGCTACTAATTATAACTTTAAGTTTCCTGCCAATTTTTACTCTACAGGCTCAAGAAGGAAAAATGTTTGCTCCGCTAGCTTTTACTAAAACATACGCTATGGCAGCCTCTGCCATTTTAGCAATTACATTAATTCCTGTGCTTATAGGGTATTTTATCCGTGGTCATGTTATAGCAGAGCGTAAAAACCCAATAAACAGAGCTTTAACCACCATTTACAAACCATTTTTAAATATAGCAGTAAAATTCCCTAAGCTTATAATAATGTTGGCTATTATTTTAAGTTTAAGTATCGCATACCCTATATCAAAAATTGGTACAGAGTTTATGCCAGAATTAAATGAGGGTGATTTGCTATATATGCCAAGCACTTTTCCAGGAATATCAATCGGTAAAGCACAAGAAATTCTACAACAAACTGACCGTATGTTAAAAACCCAACCAGAAGTAAAAACGGTTTTTGGTAAAATTGGTAGAGCAGATACTGCAACAGATCCAGCACCAATAACCATGATTGAAACTACAATTCAGCTTAAACCAAAAAATGAATGGCGTTCTGGTATGACTGCGGAGAAAATTAAACAAGAGCTTAACGAGTTAGTGCAAATACCAGGGGTTAGCAATGCTTGGACGATGCCGATTAAAAACAGGCTTGATATGCTAGCAACAGGCATAAAGACTCCTGTTGGGATTAAAATTGCAGGATCTGATATCAATGTTATTGCCAAAATTGGTGAAGAAATTGAAGAAATATTAAAACCCATTACAGGTACGTCTTCTGTTTATGCAGAGCGTGTCACAGGGGGAAGATTTGTTGACGTTAATATTAATCGTAGAGCCGCTGCAAGATATGGATTAAGTGTTGCCGATATCCAAAATGTCATTCGAACTGCCATTGGCGGTATCAATGTAACAGAAACCGTCGAAGGTTTAGAGCGTTACCCCATTAATCTACGTTATCCTCGTGATATTAGAGACTCAGCATTTAAATTAAAAGAACTGCCAATTATTACCTCAACAGGAGCAAATATTCCTTTAGGTGAGGTTGCAGATATTGAGATAAACAAAGGTGCTGGCATGATACGTAGTGAAAATGCTCGTATAAATGGCTGGATATATGTTGACATTATAGATAGGGATATTGGCTCCTACGTTAAAGAGGCAAAAAAAATTGTCACAGAAAATATAGACCTACCATCTGGTTATTCTATTAGCTGGTCAGGACAGTTTGAGTTTATGGAGCGAGCCAAAGAACGAATGCGTATTATAGTGCCTGTAACCTTTGCTATTATTATATTGTTGCTATATTTAAACTTTCGTAGTTTTGCCGAGGTTCTTATTATAATGGGTAGCCTTCCTATGGCATTAGTTGGTGGATTATGGTTTATTCACCTTATTGGCTACAACATGTCTGTTGCTGTCACAATCGGCTTTATTGCTCTAGCTGGATTAACAATTGAAATAGGTACATTACTGTTAGTTTACCTAAACTTATCAATGAAAAGGCAAGCAAGAAAAGTTAAGTTTGAGAACAGAGACTTCACCAAAGATGATCTTTATAATGCTGTAATTGAAGGAGCTTTGCTACGTATGCGTCCAATTATAATGACGGTTATGGCGACTATCGTTGGTCTACTGCCAATTATGTTTGGAGATGGTACTGGCTCAGGAATTATGCGTCACATAGCAGCACCGATGGTTGGTGGCATGATAAGCTCTACAGTTCTTACTTTATTGGTAATTCCAGCAGTGTTTATACTCTGGAAGCAACGCTTTATAGTAAAAAATTAATAAGTATTTAATAATTAAGTGCCACAATACTATATTAACACTAAATAATATGATGGGAGTTTTATAATTATGAAATCAATATTTGAATCGCCAGTTACAGCTCTTCTTAAACAAGAAACAGCACCAAGTTACCAAGAAATAAGAAAAGCAGGATTCACTCCTACATTAAATCTAGGCGATGTAGATGTCTTTGAGCTATTAAGGGATCCATCAAAAAGGGAGGTAAATGAACTTGCTATAGAGCTTAGTTATGCCATTGATGTAGCAAATAATAGTTTTTCAGAAATGATGACAGACGATATAATCCTAGACTTAAACAAAGGTAATTTTAGCATTGATAAAGACCAAGCAGAAGCGCATCTAGAATCTTTAAGGGAAAAATCTGCTAAATTATTAGGTTATAGACATGAACGTTCACCACGCATCATAAAGCCATCGACAATAAAGCGTTAATAAGAAACCGCTAAAACCTTAAATAAAGAACCCATTTCTGAGGTTGCGGTTAATCTGTGATACGCCGTTGTTAAATCCTCTGCTTGCTTTGCGGTGGCTTTTGCTTGCAATTTCTCTGTGTACTGCTCTATACCTAAAGATTGCAAGAAACTTGCTTGAGTAACAATATCTGTTGTAGATAAACCCAAGTTACTTGCTATTTGTTCTAAAGCTGAGAAATCTACATGTGCAGTTAAATCCTGCTCGCCACAATTATCTAGTATATCTGCATATTTATGCTTATATAAAGCCTGTAGCGTATCCCCTAAGCCATCACTCACATAGCCATAATCGATAAATAAGGCTAAGCCTTTTTGTTCTTTTAAACGACTACAAATATTCTGCATTATATCTTGTGTTATATCAGAGATTTCATAAATATCTCCGTCTTTTGCTTTAAATGGAATATTCAATTTTGACGATTTAGAATAAATCGTCCAATCAAGTTTGCTGGTTTTTTCATTCCAGCAAACCAATCTTTCATACCATTTTTCTTGTTTAAAAATAAATTGCCTTATTGGTAGGGCATCAAAGAACTCATTACCTATAATCAACAAAGGTATGTCTGTTGGTAGATTATCAATTGTATTGTGCCATTCTACATTCTCTATATTAGCCAGTGCTTGTTGTTGTTTTTCTTTCAAAAAAGGGCTTGTTTCAACTAAATGAATAGATAGATTACGACAAAATTCTGGCATAACATTGTTAGCTAAATGCATAATGTCTGCCGTTAACGTGCCTCGCCCAGGCCCAAGCTCTACAAGAGCAAACGGCTTTGGCTTACCCATATCAATCCAGCTCTGAATTAAGAAAATACAAATTATATCGCCAAATATCTGACTTACTTCTGGAGCAGTTACAAAATCTCCAGCTTGCCCAAAAGGGTCGTTATTCATGTAATAGCCATGTTTTGGGTCTGATAAACATACTTGCATATATTCAGCAACAGAAACACCTTCTTCAGATAACTTTATTGCTTGTTTTATAGCCTCAAGGCAAGTATCAGTCATTTTGCCTACTCTGCCGATTTCTGCCTATTAGAGAATACAAAATCAAACCAACACCAAAAACCATCATTGGCAGTGATAACATTTGTCCCATTGAGAAATATTCACCAAACAAACCAAGTTGAGGATCAGGCTCTCTAACAAACTCTATCATAAAACGACAAAAGCCATAAAAAGCAAAGAACACACCTGTTACAAACCCAGGTTTTTTCCAAGCTTTCCCCCAACGCATTAGAACAAATAAAACCAAGAATAAAATAAGCCCCTCACTCAAGGCTTCATAAATTTGACTTGGGTGTCTTGGGTATGGCCCACCATAGGGAAAAATTACGCCCCATGGCTCTGCTGTTATACGCCCAAATAATTCGCCATTAATAAAGTTACTCATTCTACCTAAAAATAGACCTATAGGCACGACGGCTGCAACAACATCAGATATTTGCAATAAAGGTATTTTTTGAGATCTTGCATAAAATATAACACTTAATATTACTCCAACTAAACCACCATGGAATGACATTCCGCCCTCCCATATAAACGGGATATGCAGTGGATTACTTAAATAATAATCAAAATTATAAAACAATACATAACCTAAACGCCCACCTAAAATTACTCCAACCGCAATCCAAGGCAAGATATCACCTATATCATCTTTATTCGGTCTACGACCTTCAGGAAAAGAAGAGGTTAACCAAGCACCATAAGCCCAGCCACCAAGAAAACCACCTAAATATGCAAGCGCATACCAGCGAATATGCAGAAAGCCAAACAAGCTAACTGCAATTGGGTCAAAATCAGGAAATGGTATTCCTTCAAATATTGGTTCTATATTCACTATCAAGCGTTTCCTTTTTAAAATTTCAAAATAACTATATAGGTAAATATAGTAATTTTCATTAATAATATGATGTTATTAATGAAATTATAACGAGCGACTGCGAAGCGGGCTTTGCCCGAAAGCCTTAGTGGCGTCTGAGCGTAGTTTGAATAAATAAAAACCTTGCCAAGAATACGTTAAATGTGCTAGTTTTTAATAAATCAACAATAGAATCAAGGTTTATCATGACAATATCGCCATTTGAGTTTGCTTATAGTGACGTAAACAGCAACCCACTTAATTTATTAGAAGAACTAGCAACAACTAGACACTGGTTATCTGATCGCATTCATGAAAACCTTATGATTCTAAAAGCCGCTGGAATGAATGATGAATACTTCCTACAGTTAGAATGGGACGATGAGTTTAACTCTCTACAATTAAGCACCCCTTTAAATATAAAATTAAAAGATGAGTATATTTCCGCTGCGGCTGAGCTATTCTTAAAAATCAATGAAAGCTTATGGATTGGTCATTTTGATTTATCTGCCATTAATAAACAACCATCATATAGACACACTTTATTATTACATACCGTGCCATCACCAATCGCAATTGAAATGATTGCTGATTTAGCAGAGATTGCCGTTACTGAATGCGATCGCTTCTATATGACTTTTAAAATGTTAGCTTCTGGAGATATTCGCTCACAAGAGGCTTTCTCTATTGCTATGTTCCGTACAGAAGGCGAAGCATAGAGGTTATTAATGCAGTTACTTCTAATTGGATACGGAAAAATGGGGCAGGCTTTAATGTCTGGCTGGCTAACTAAAAAGCCAAACTCAAGTTTTGCTATTATTGACCCCTACGCTGAACATCCCCCTAAAAATACCAAACTATATAAAAGTATAGAAGACTTGCCCGCTGATTTTAAACCTAATTTTGTTGTTTTTGCAATCAAGCCTCAAGTAATGCATGATACAATCCCCTTATATAAAAAATTTATATCAGATGAATGTGTGTTTTTATCTATTGCCGCTGGCAAAGATATTAAGTTCTTAGAAAACTACTTAAATAAAGACGCTAGAATTATTAGAGCAATGCCAAATACTCCAGCCGCAATCGGGCAAGGAATTACAGTTGCTACAGGCAATAAACACATTAATCAAAACTCACAAAACATGGCTTTAGAGTTATTAGAAGCTGTCGGTCAAGCTGTATGGAGCGATAATGAAAACATAATGAATGCCGTTACTGCCGTCTCTGGTAGTGGGCCTGCTTACGTATTTTTATTAATTGAGACCATGACAAATGCAGGTGTTAATGCTGGACTACCAAAAGATTTGGCAGAACAGCTCGCAAGACAAACCGTAATAGGTAGTGCCGCCCTTGCAAAGGATAGTAAAAATGTCTCGGCTAGCACCTTACGTGAAAATGTTACCAGTCCAAATGGTACGACTGCCGCTGCTCTTGATGTCTTGATGGACGAGAACAATAATCTACAACAACTAATGAACAACGCTATAAACGCAGCTGTTAATCGTGGAAAAAGCCTTTCATAATAGTTTATTAAATATTAACCCTTCTTTGTTAGTATTGTAGCTGTAATTAACCCAAAAGGGAGACTGTTATGGCTAATGAAATAAAAAGAATAGATAGAATCTACAAAGAATTTGCAATTCTGTATGATGAGCTTTCTGTATACAAAACAATAGACAACCTTGAAAACATGGTAGCAGGTATGACAGGCAAAGAAATCCCTCTGCTAGGCGAGCTTAATGGTCACATTGAATCCGCCCACAATAATTTAGAAACATATATAAACAACTGTTCAAACAAGGAAAAAACTCCCTGCATAGAAGAAGCGTTTAAAAACATAGATAGTGCCTACGAAATTCTAGAACAGCTAAAAGGAAGTATCGATAAAAACGCAATGTTAGATATGACTAATTTTATTAATCAAAGTAGTGATCTTATTAGTTGCGTACGTGCTATTGCGATTATTAACATGATAAATAATGGTGTTATAGAAAACGAACATATTGCAGATGCTTATGAACTACTTAATGGAATACAAGACAGCACTATTACTACTAATGTTATAAATAAAGCAAATGTTTTTAACAAAGAAAGTACTAGTATAAAAATAGAACCTCCAAAAACACCACCGTTAATGCATGATTTTGTACAAGAATGTGATTGTATTCGCTATTATCATGGTCATGAAGATATTGGTGATGTTGTGAAGAAAACAGAAAGAAAATCAGCCAAACCTAAAACAGGTTTTAAACATTAAGCTCTATAGTTCAAAAAACTTAATTTTACCATTTTTAACAGCAACGCCATATTTACCATTTTTTAGGTCAATCGCCATTTTTCCAAAAACATCATAACGCCAACCTTTTAAAGCGGGGACATCAGCATTATCATCTTGTGCAATTGCTTCAATATCTGATGCATTAGCTAAAAGTTTTGGTGCTATTTGATGTTCCTCACAAGTATATTTTAATAAAACACGCAATAACTCAATTACAGCCTCTGCCTCAGCCGACAGGTTTACTCTTTTTATTTTCTTATCACGGACAGTATCATTTTTCTTCGGATCTGCATTTTTAAATGCCATTATTAATTTCTCAAGACTCTGCTTGTCTAAGTCTTTTGGAAACCTACGTATTTTATCAAAGTCTTTAATGGTTTTTGGTTGGTGTAAAGCAAGATTCTGAATAATATCATCTTTCATTATTCTTGCTCTTGGGCGGTTCCTTTTTTGAGCTATTTCTTCTCTCCACTTAGCAATAGCCATTAAGTTTGCGATTACTTGTGGCTTTGTAGTTTTTATTTTTAAACGCTGCCAAGCATTACTTGGGTCTGTATTATAAGTATCTGGGTTTAAAAGCATATTATGATCTTGAACAATCCAATCTATACGATTTTCTTTATTTAGTTGTTCTAGCATCTGCATATAAACTTCTCTTAAAAAAGTAACATCAGACAAAGCATAATTTAGTTGCTTATCGTCCAAAGGACGCATCGCCCAATCAGTATATCTAGAGCTTTTATCAATATCTTTTCCTAAAGTAGTTTTAACAAGCTTCTCATAACTAACTTGATCACCGAAACCACAAACCATACCTGCAATCTGTGTGTCAAAAACAGCTTTTGGCATTGTTTTGGTTTCATGATAAAAAATTTCAATGTCTTGACGGCAACCATGCATTACTTTTAAGATTTTTTCATTATTTATAATTTCATAGAAAGGAGTAAGATCAATATCTTTAGCTAAAGGGTCAATCGCTGCGACAACCTCTGTATTACTTCCAGCGGCTATTTGCACAAGACATAATTTTGCCCAATAACTATTATCTCTGATAAATTCAGTATCTACGGTTACAAATTTCTCATCTTGTAGTTTTTGGCATAAATTTACCAAATCTACTTGTTTATTAATCAACATACTCTATCCAAACGCTACCAAAAATATTTTAAGTTTCTATTTTCTCTTATAACATGCCATTATAAAATAAGATACTTTTGTTATTTACTTCCTCTACAAAAAGGCATGCCATCATGAAAAAAGATAGATTTTACCAAAGAGCCCTCGAATATCATAAAGATCCAAACGGGGCTGGAAAAATTGAAATTATAGCAACCAAAGCGCTAGTTAGTGCATCTGACTTAGCATTGGCCTACTCCCCTGGTGTTGCCGCCCCATGTAAAGAAATTGCAGCAGACCCAAGCACAGCAAGCCTTTACACTGCTAGGGGTTCTCTTGTTGCCGTTATAACAAATGGCACCGCTGTTTTGGGTTTAGGTGATATCGGCCCATTGGCTGCTAAGCCCGTAATGGAAGGAAAAGTTGTATTATTCAAAAAATTTGCTGGTTTAAATGCTATTGATATAGAAATAAATGAAACAAATGTTGATAAACTTGTTGATATTATCGCATCGCTAGAACCAAGTTTTGGTGGAATTAACTTAGAAGATATTAAAGCCCCTGAATGTTTTGAAATTGAGCATCGCTTAAGAGAACGCATGTCTATTCCAGTTTTCCATGATGATCAACATGGCACCGCCATTATTGTTGGAGCTACTTTTACAAACTGGATTCACCTATCAGGTCGAAATATAAAAAATGTAAAGCTTGTCGCCTCAGGGGCTGGTGCTGCATCTATTGCTTGCTTAAATATGCTAGTTAGCCTTGGCCTACCGAGAAAAAACATTATTGTTACTGACCGTGATGGTGTGGTTTATAAAGGCAGAAAAGCCAGCATGGACAAACAAAAAGAAGCCTTCGCCCAAGATACAAAAGCAAGAAATCTTAAAGAGGTAATGGTAGGTGCTGATGTGTTCCTAGGTTTATCTGCGCCAAATGTAGTTGATAAACCAATGGTAAAATCTATGGCTGATGCACCTTTAATTATGGCTTTAGCAAACCCTATACCTGAAATTATGCCAGAAGACATTAAAAAAGCCAGATCTGACGCTGTAATCGCAACAGGAAGATCTGATTATCCAAACCAAGTTAATAATGTGCTTTGTTTTCCTTTTATTTTCCGTGGTGCTTTAGATGTTGGAGCAACCACAATTAATGAAGAAATGAAAAAGGCTTGTGTTAAAGCATTAGCAGAGCTAGCTAGGATTGAGGCAGGAGCAGAGGTTTCTAACGTGTACTCAAAAGAAACTCTAGAATTTGGTACAGAATATTTAATTCCAAAACCATTTGACCCACGTTTAATTATGGAGCTGCCAATTGCTGTTGCCAAAGCCGCCATGAAAAGTGGTGTAGCAACAAGGCCAATTAAAGATTTTGATGGTTATAAAGCAGAGCTTGAAAACTATGTTTACAAATCAGGGCAATTAATGAGACCCGTATATACACAAGCATCTCGCAACCCAAAACGAATAGTTTTTGCAGAGGGTGAGGAAATACGTGTTCTGCACGCAGCACAAAATATTATTGATGATAATTTAGGCTATCCTATTTTAGTTGGCAGGGAGCACATTATTCTAAACAGAATAAAAAAGGTTGGATTACGGTTGCGTCCAAACGAAAACTTTGAATTAGTTAACATCGATTCAGACCCTAGATATGATGATTATTGGCATAGCTATTATCAATTATGTGTACGTCAAGGCGTAACGCCTGCTATTGCTAAGGCACGCATGCGAACTCAAAACACATTAATTGCAGCTATGCTACTACACAAAGACCATGCTGATGCCATGATTTGTGGTACTATTGGTAACTATAAAAAACACCTAAACAACATTCTAGGTGTTGTTGGGCTTCAAGATGGCGTTTCTTGTGCTACGGCAATGAATGTACTTATTTCTACTGATGATACGTATTTTATTTGTGATGCCTACGTTAATGAAAACCCAACAGCAGAAGAAATTTGTGAGATGACAATACTTGCCGCAGAAGAAATTCAGCGATTTGGCATTACTCCAAGAGTTGCTTTGCTTTCTCATTCAAACTTTGGAAGCCATCAACACCCAGAGGCTGAAAAAATGCGTAGGGCAACAGAGTTGCTTCGCTCTAAGAATCTACCTTTTGAAGTAGATGGAGAACTAACCGCCGATGCTGCAATGTCAACACGTATTCGCAGTTTACTGCACCCTGAATCACACCTAAAAAACCCTGCAAATCTTTTAATTATGCCTAATATAAGTGCCGCAAACATCGCATTTAACATGGCTAAAATAATAGGTAATAGCGTGGTGATGGGGCCTTTGCTTTTAGGTCTGCGTAAACCAGCTCATATACTTACACCATCAGTCACCGCTCGTGGAATCACTAACGCCACAGCAATAGCCACGGTTGAAGCGCAATCTCAAGACAAAACTGTAAAAAAGAAAAAAGAAGCGTAATTAAAACATGCCTAAAAAACAGGAAGAAAACAAAAAAAAAGAAAATAAACCACAACCTATTGCAAATGAGGTTGAGTTATCTCATGAACAAGAAGATTTTAGTTTATCCGATAACAAAATTCGTGAAATATCTCAATGGCTACAAGAGGGGCATATAGCTAAAATACAAGAAGCTTGTTTTGTATTAAATGCTCCAAACATAGCAGAATTACTATCTAAAATTGATGACGATGCTAGGTATCAATTAGTAAATGTCCTAGCAGACAACCTAAGTGTTGATGTTTTTAACTATCTTGAAAACAATGTAAGTATCCCAATTTTAGAAAAAATGGATATACAGCGTATAGCTGTATTAATAAATGAAATGGATAGTGATGATGCTCTATCTTTAATTGAAGACTTAAACCCAGACCATCAAAAAGATATTCTACGAAGCTTATCAAGAACAATGCGAGTTGTTTTAGAAGAAGGACTAACCTTTCCTGAAGATAGTGCAGGGCGGTTAATGCAACGTGAAATAGTTGCTGTCCCTCAGTTTTGGACTGTTGGAAAAACTTTAGATTACATGAGAGCTGCAAATCATGCTCTACCACAAGAGTTTTATAATATTTTTATAGTCAACCCACTACATAAAGTAATTGGCGTAATACCATTAAGCCGTTTAATCTGTAGCAAACGCCCAATAAAGGTTGAGGACTTACTTGAAGAAGAAGATTTACACACAGTAATAGCCACAACAGATCAAGAAGATGTCGCTTTTCTATTTAGAAAATATGGTTTAGTTTCTGCACCTGTTGTTGATGAAGACCAAAGGTTGCTTGGTGTTATTACATTTGATGATATTGTTGATGTAATTGATGAAGAAGCAGAAGAAGACTTCTTGAAGTTAGGTGGTGTTTCACGCAATACAGATATTTATAGAGCAGCACTAGACACTGCACGCTCTAGATTTTCATGGCTAGCTGTTAATCTATTAACAGCTATCATGGCATCTGTAGTTATAGGTTTCTTTGAAGCTTCTATTCAACAAGTGGTTGCTCTTGCTGTTCTAATGCCAATTGTTGCTTCAATGGGCGGTAATGCTGGAACTCAAACCCTTGCTGTTACTGTTAGGGCTTTAGCAACTAAAGAGCTTTCAGCTGCTAATACTGCCCGTGTTGTTGGCAAAGAAGTTATGGTCGGTGCATTAAATGGTTTTGTTTTTGCTGTAATTACAGGCGTCGTTACATGGCTTTGGTTTTCAAGCCCTATATTAGGTGTTGTGATTGCTATGGCAATGTTACTAAACCTCATCGCCGCAGGCTTAGCTGGCATTACTATACCTTTAGCTTTTTCTCGTATGGGGCTTGACCCTGCCTTGGCATCTACCGTTTTTTTAACAACCATCACCGATGTTTTAGGGTTCTTCGCGTTTTTAGGCTTAGCTTCTTTGGTTCTATTATAATTTTCATTAATAATATGGCATTATTAATGAAAATTACTACGAGCGACTGCGAAGCGGGCTTTGCCCGAAAGCCTACGTGGCGTTTGAACGTGGTTTGCTTCTTATTGCAAGGTAGCTATAGTAGATAAATGATCACTATCTACTGATGGTAAGGCTTGAAAGGATGTAGCTTTTATATCACCACTATATAATATATGATCAATCGGCAATCTTAAAATAGAAGGGAAAGCCACAGGCCAAGTTCCATAAATTCCAAAACCTTCTCTAGCATTAACTAAACCTAAGCCATTAACAAAATGTTTATATGAAGGAGAAAACATAGTTGTATTCATATCCCCCATAATAATTACATTATTATTTGTCTGTTTTTTTACTTTTTCTACTATACCATCAAAATTATAATCTCTACTTTTAATACATTCAAAACACACAGGTGGTAGAGGGTGCAAAGATACAAAATCTATATCTTTATCATTCCAATTAATGCTAAAAAACAATGTAGGAATATTCTTTCTACTAAAATATTCTGTTTCTTCATTAACAATTGGCAGCTTAGAAAAAATCATCATACCATGACTGCCTAATTGACTGTGATCTATAATATAAGACCAATTCTTTTCTAAGTCAGCCAATAAAGCGTCTCGCCATTTCGGTGTTACTTCTGCCAGAGCTATAACATCTGGCTGTAGCTCCTCTATTTGTTTAAGCAGCGGTTCATAGTTAAAATTAAACTTAAAAACATTCGCCTGCATTACTGTTAACTCTTTAGAAGATGCGGTAGGTTTTTTTATTTCATTTTTTGCTAAGTAAGGGAACAATGATGATATTGATAAAATTAAAGCCAATGATATAGCCATTAATAATATATAGTTCTTTTTCTTAGATATAAAAAAAATAAAAAGATAAGAAACTATAGTCAAAAAACTTATTATCAAATAATAAACCTGAAAATGAGACAACAAGTCTAAAAACAAAAACCTGATATTAAGATATGGTATTGATGTGCAGAACAATAATGTAACTACACCAAAATAAAACAGATATCTACCACATATTAAGAAGCTTTTCATCTATATCAATTTCACTTAACCTTTAGGTAGTATTTCATCTACGCCCATAATTGCACGTAAAACCTCTGGCACAACTACTGTTCCACGCTCTGTTTGATAGTTTTCTAAAATAGCCACAGGTGTACGACTCATCGCAACCGCCGTACCATTTAAAGTATGCACTAAGTGATTTTTACCTGTTTTTTTATCTTTAAATCGAACATTCAAACGACGAGCTTGAAAATCTGTGCAATTACTTGCAGAGGTAATTTCTCCATATTCACCGTTATCACCTTTACCAGGCATCCATGC
>JAJFGX010000124.1 GCA_021775895.1 Alphaproteobacteria bacterium
GGTGTTTTCTTCAATTCTACGTTTGCTCTGCTGTTCTTTCGATTGCTTAAACAGTAGAGTATCTTTTGCACGCTCAATTAAATTTCTAATTTTGGCTTTCATATCATCAGATAGCATCGCATCATCAAGAGATCCTTGCAGGGCTATAATATCGCCAGACATTGCAGTTATACGGCTCTCAAGGGCAATAAGCTTATCGCCTATATTGTTTTGTTTAATGGGCTGTTCTGGCTCAGTTGCTTCATTTACATGCGTCGCAATTTGCCTTTTCAATCGCCATTCTTCTTGCTGTTCTTGGGTTTTGTAGAATTTGATAGTTTTGTGAAGCTCTCGACTTTCAGCTAAATGGGTTTGCACCATTTTTTGCATCTCTGCTTGATCTCTGACTTGATTCAATTCTATGGCTTTGGCATTTTGCTCTATAATTTTACTGGTTTTACCCGTGACTAAATCCCAGATACCGCTTAAGCCACCTCGAAACTGTGATAAACGCTCCGTTCTATTTCTAATATCACGTTGTTGTTGCCATTCAAGCAGATCTTGACGTTGCCCACGTTGATGCTCGATTAGCTCTTTTAATTCCTGCACTAATGGAGCTCGCTGTTCTTTGGCTTGCACCCTTTTTTCTACCAGATATTGCCGCATAGCACCCGTCATACGGCTTTCAGCAAACTCTCTGGCTTGATTGGCAGAGGGCAAGTCTTGATGGTCGCCAAGCCTAACTTTAAGCTCTTTAGTCTTTACGCCAAGCCAACGAGTTAAAGAATAAACCTCACCAGAATAATCAACTGCGACATAGCCACGTCTATCGCCTTTTGCCAGATAATAACCGCTTTCTTGTAAGGCGGTTGCAAAGCTCTGTTTGTTATCTGATCCACTCCAACAATCCTTAAAGAAAGCCTTTAGCAATGTAGGGTTATCTTTTAAGCGTTCGGCTTGTTGCCATTCAGCAAGTGTATAATTGGTTTTATCAGCGGTTTTGGTAAAACCTTTGGGTAATTCCCAACCATGCTGTAGGAATAAGCCTTTGGCAATGGCTTTTAACTTGTACTTAAAATGAGCCATATTGATGGCTTTGAATTTCTCACCAGTGTGATAAATCCGTGACCAAACGCAATGGCAATGCCTTCTGCCGTTCTTCTCATGAAAGACAATTACTCGAGCCTGCCCGACAAGCCCAAGTGATTTTTCAATTTGAGCAATTGCGGCTTCAAAATCTGCAATATTGACGTTTTCTAATTCTGGAGGATTAAGGCTCAAAGAAAACAGATATTGAGTGCAGTGCGTTCCCATTGCAAAGGCTTGAGCCTCTTGGAATGCCCCTTCAATATCTTGACTAATAAAACCGCTAACTTCATGCACAGTGACATGCTCGTTGGTATCGCCACGCATTAAATGCTCTGCAAGATTTTTGCCACCTTTACGTTGTGAAGCTTTTAAAATCATATTTTAAATCCCATAGATTTAATAATTTCTTCCTTTATTATTTGCATGTCTGCACATGCTTGATCTAAGTTTCTTTTAGTATCAGGTTCTAATTTTAACCTGCCTTCATTACTAGCTTTTGCCAGTTGATTTAGATTATTAGAGATGCGTGTTTCTGCTAGAGCTTTTAAGATTTCTTTGAATAATTCTTGTTCTTTGGTTGCTCTATTATACTGTCTGCGAGGTGATGGTTCATCGAACAACCGCTCCCTTATATAGGCACTAATCGGCATATTTCCAGCATCGTGATCTAGCCTTTGACGTTCCTCAAAGGTCAATCTAAGCGAATATGGTGGTGGATATTTTCCATTTTTAGACATTAATTTTCCCCTATATCTCTATTTTACCATGGAATAGCTGGGATTGTCGAAGCGGTTCAAGCCAATAATGGCTGAAATCAGGCATTTTTAAGGATAGTAAATAAGCTATCTTTAACAGCTTAAAATCGTTAAAGTGGCAGAAGAAGAGGAACTTAAGATGAGTGAAGAAACCACATGGCTAGATGCAACTACAGACTTCATGAAGGCTGATGTTGTTAGGTGGACGGAAGCTATCTGGTCTAAGAAAAAACTAGGTCGTGGTAATAAGGCACGCAATGTTCTTCTTGGAAAACAACAGGTTACAGGGCAAATAACTGAGATTGATAAGGATTTTGTCCATATCAAAGTTATTAATTCTGAGATAATAGAAAAAGATGGTTGCAAGGATAGTCGTCTTCATAAAACTGATGATATTATCCGTAAAAAGCCCAAGACTTTGGTGAATGGTGGCTTGGAGCGTTTAGCTTGGTCGGATGAAGATTCACGATCTATAATTAAAGCTGAAAATAATGAAAAATAGCCTGATATTTCTGTCTAATAAATTCATAAAAACTCTAAGAATCACTTAAATTCTACGTTCTTCCCGTGTTATGCAAGATGTGTATTGTAGTACAAAACTTAACCAAAGGTTAATTTTGCACCTACTTAATACCATTCTTGACAAGGGAGAAAATTGCTATCCGCATTCTCCCGTTGTATCCCTCTTTAGGTTACTAAACGCATTGCCGTTTAATCTCAAGTTAGGGAGAAGTATTCTCTCCCCAACACCCCATATATTTAAGAGCCTTTGAGCTCCTAAAAACCATGATAATTTCATTAAGACCAAAAGGAGGCTTCGCTCTACCTTCTGAACTTCCATCGACAATATCCATTGAGGTCAACCGTATGCCGATCGAATGCGCACAATTTCACTGAGATGATTTCATTGAGACCAAAGTCATTCGTACTCTGGACAATGATCATCCTAAACGTTCATAGATTTTTTTCAGTTCTTCAATGGAATAAGCTGGTTTTCTTTTGTGGAGCATTGCATGACAGTTTGGACATACCGGCCTTAAATCCTTGATTGGATCAACATAGTACTCTTCTCTAATGCTGGATATTTCCGTGAGATGATGCACATGAATAAAACCTTTACCAATATCTCCGTATTTTCTTTCAAATTCCATTTTGCATACTGAACAATTATATCCGTAATGGTGAAGACACAAATCTCTAGCTCTGGAATTTCTTTCATAGAAAACAGTGCTAGATGTATTTTTTGTGCCTTCTTTTAATTGTTCAGTTGTAAGATCAGTATCTGGGTAGAAAAATTCTTGGTCAACTATATTAATTAAACCTGTAATTTCTGAAAGATCAGAACGATCTGTAATATTGGTAAGAGTTTTATTGGGAAATTGGCTATCGGTTAATTGCCATTTTCCTTGATGAGTCCAAGAAAATTCTCTCACATGTTTATGAATATCTCTTGTTGCATCATATTTGTAGTCGCTGCAAACATATCCGTATCCTACTATATTATCAGTTTTGTGACGTATCAGCACTAAATCTCCAATAGAAATTTCATACGCAAACTCGTAACAAGCTAACACATCATTTCTGCGATCTTCTGACTCGCGATGGTCATTCTTATTTAGCGAAAATTTAATCTGCTCTTTGTTGGTATACTGCTTTATATCTCCAATATCATCCCATCCTATAGAAATAAGACCATCTTTATAATCTATTTCCAAATTGAAAGCATCTTTTCCTAAAGCTATAACCCATGTTTTATTTTTTAAAATTTTTAAATATTCATCATGTATTTTTTGAATGCTTGGTAATTTACTTTTTTTGCTTGTGGCATAGTAATTTATATGTTGTTGTACGGCATATAGTGCGCTTTTTAGCTTTGTTTTTCCGTAGTCTTTATAGATATTTTCTAATAAATACTTTGTTGCCTGTTGATTTACTGTGCGTTTATATTCTATTCCATCCATCATGCACTTGAAACCTACTATGTAGTCTCCTGCTGAATTTTTATTCATGCCTACACTAGACATAACATCTTCTTTTCCTTGCGTTTGGGTTAAATTTTTTTCATAGACTCTCTTTGCCACGTCATATGCTTTTTGTATTTGTTCTTTTGTTATTTCTGGCATTTATGCTTCCATACTAAAAATTTATACGTGTCAATTTATTTAATCTATACACTTTTAATGGTTTTGTCACTTTGCTAGTTTGTGTCCTCTTTTTATTAAGGCTTTAATCATGCTCCATGCTCTGTCTAGAAATGGCGAACGTGACGGAAGTACCTGTTCGTGCAACGGCAGAGTTACGGTTTCTTCCCCAGACATGCTGTCTTTCCTCTCACAAGCCAAGAAACAGATAACTCTTCCGTCCTTCACTTCGTTGTGGTCTTGAAAAAAGATGCTCTGAGCAGTTTTTACTCCCGTCTATTCGATGCCATAGACAGCGCAATGGGCGCAGTTAAGAATAAAAGGAGTAAGAACAATGATTAAACTTTACGCACAACCATATGATATTTCAGCAACAGGATTTTACTTTGATAGTTCCGATGATTATTCCAAAAATTACGACAATTGCCGCAATGATTACGGCGACCAAGTAGAAGAATTTGGAATTCAATTTATTGATGGCAATTTGATAGACGCTCAATTATTTAAAGCTTTAGACATTAACCAAGCAAACTTTGCAGAGTTCTTCGATAAAGCCAAAACATGGAATGCAGAACAGAAAACTAAAATCATCATAGCAATCGGTGAATGTGGTTACAGCTTCGATTTTACCAGCAATACACCAGATGATTTTGAAATTGATATTTACGAATTAGACAACATGAAAGAACTTGCCGAACAATTCGTTGATGAAGGCTTATTCGGAGAAATCCCAAAAAGCATTCAATCATACCTAGATTACGATGCTATCGCTCGTGACCTTGGGTTTGATTATAACGAAATAGAAATGGGAGGACAAAACTTAATATACAGGGCTTCTTAGTTCTATATATAAAACTTTGAACTGTATTCAAGTTACATCCATTAGGAGCACAGTGTGAAGAAAGGTAGCTTTAGCTGTTGCATGGAATAAGCAGTATTTTTTCAATATGTTTATTTAGAAGGTTCATACGTATATTAGATTAGGGAAAGAGCTACCATAGTGTTTATATTTCAGCTATATTTATGCATTAAGAATCTTGTAATAATACTTATTGAAAAAAGAGTAAGACATTGAACGCTGTTGAAATTGAAGAAGCCATTTCCGAATTGGCAGGTCAGCCTTTTGACCCTGCTGAATTTCCGTATGCGTTTTTGGAAGCATTCGGCAATAAGGCAACGACTATCAAACGCTTGCGTAAGGGTGAAGCCAATAAATCTGATATTGATGGCGGTGTTTTGCAACACAACAATATTCACATAGCGGTGTGTGAAGAGGGTGCTGTCACCGAAATACTGAAAAAATTGAAAGATAGCTCCGCAACAAAAAAAGCCAAGGCAAAGTTTGTTCTAGCTACAGATGGTAAAGAATTTCAAGCCGAAAGCATGATTTTTGATGATCCGCCAGTTATTTGTGAATATAAAGACTTTCACAATCATTTCGGCTTTTTTCTACCACTTGCTGGGATTAGTACAGTTAAGCAAATCCGTGAAAGCTCTTTTGATATTAAAGCGACTGGACGGTTAAACAAACTATATATCGAACTGCTACAGCATAATCCAGAATGGGCTTCGGAAGAACGCCGCCATGATATGAACCATTTTCTTGCGCGGCTTATTTTCTGCTTTTTTGCCGAAGACACGGATATTTTTATCGGAGATAATCTTTTCACAGCGACAATCCAGCAAATGAGCGAGGGTGATGCGTCCAATACACATGAGATTATCGGTGAAGTTTTTCGTGCTATGAATACAAAGCCTGCTGACCATCAAGGGGAACGAGTAAAGAGCTGGGCAAACGGCTTTCCGTATGTGAATGGCGGCCTGTTTTCAGGCAGTGTAGATGTTCCAAATTTTACCAAAATTGCACGTTCATATCTTTTGCATGTGGGGAATTTGGACTGGCAAAAAATCAACCCAGACATTTTTGGCTCTATGATTCAAGCAGTAGCAGATGATGATGAACGTGGTGCATTGGGAATGCATTACACCTCAGTCCCGAATATTTTGAAGGTTCTCAATCCTTTGTTTCTGGATGATTTGCGTACGCAATTAGAGGAGGCAGGAGATAATGCACGTAAGCTCTTAAACTTACGCAAACGTATTTCACACATCCGTGTTTTTGACCCAGCCTGTGGTTCTGGCAACTTTCTGGTGATTGCCTACAAAAATATGCGGGAGATTGAGGCGGAGATTAATAAAAGGCGTGAGGAGATTGACCGTACAAGCGATATACCTCTTACAAATTTTAGGGGCATTGAATTACGAGGATTCTCAGCGGAAATTGCTCGACTTGCTTTGATTATTGCAGAATATCAATGTGATATGCTGTATCGCGGCCAAAAGTTGGCCTTGGCAGAATTTTTACCATTGGATGCTGAAAACTGGATTACCGAAGGTAATGCACTGCGCTTGGATTGGCTTTCCATCTGTCCTCCGACAGGAACAGGTGTTAAACTGCAAGGTGATGATTTGTTCAGCACACCGCTTGACCAAGCTCAAATTGATTTTGAGAATGAAGGTGGCGAAACTTATATTTGCGGTAATCCGCCCTATCTCGGTTCGACATGGCAATCAAAAGATCAAAAGGCTGATTTGGAAGCTATTTTCAAAGGACACACTAAAACATGGAAATCTTTGGATTATGTGGCTGGTTGGTTTATGAAAGCCGCGGAATACGGCAAACATACCAATGCTGCATCTGCCTTTGTATCAACTAATTCCATTTGTCAGGGACAACAGGTTCCTATTCTGTGGCCTCTTATTTTTAAAACAGGTTATGAAATTGTATTCGCGCATACATCATTCAAATGGGCGAACCTTGCGAGTTACAATGCGGGTGTAACGGTTATCATTGTTGGTATTTCCAATAAAGCAGGGAATACACGACGTCTATTTTCTATTGGCGATAGCGGTGAAATAATTGAGAAGAAGGCTGAGAATATAAATGCTTATTTAATAGCTGCTGATAATATAATCGTTAATAAAGCAACAAAAGCAATATGTGATTTACCCGAAATGCTTCGTGGCAATATGCCCTATGATGGAGGGGGGCTTCTTTTGTCTAAGAAAGAGTTGAACTCTATGAAATTAACTAAAGAACAATCCGATCGTTTCATCAGAAAAATGTATGGTTCTGCGGAGCTCATACGTGGTTTGCAACGTTATTGCCTATGGATTGAGGATGAGCATTTAGATGAGGCCTTAACAATTAAACCACTACAAGTACGGATCGAAAAAGTTCGTGAAATGCGTTTGGCTAGTCGTGATAAAAGTGCTAATGATATGGCAAAGCGTTCCCATCAAATGAGGGAAATGAATATCGGAAAGAACTATAGCATAATCATTCCTGCTGTAACTTCAGAAGAACGGGAATGGTTTCAAATTGGCTTGATAGATAATAAATCTACTATATCAAACAGGAATTATGCTCTTTATGACGCACCATTATCTAACTTTGCAATACTGTCATCTCGATTTCATTTAAAGTGGGTGGATTTAGTTTGTGGCAAATTAGAAACAAGATTTAATTATTCAAATACAATGGGGTGGAATACATTTCCTGTCTTGCAACTGACCGAGAAGAACAAGGAGGATTTAACGACTTGTGCCGAAGAAATTCTGATTGCACGGGAACGGCATTTCCCTGCCACCATTGCAGACCTTTATAAGTCAGATAGTATGCCTGAAGATTTACGCCGTGCGCATGAACGCAATGATGAAGTGCTAGAGCGTATTTATATTGGTCGTCGTTTTAAGAACGATACCGAACGTCTCGAAAAACTCTTCGATCTCTATGCCAAAATGTCAGCTAAGCAAAATAAATTTTCTGACAGAAAGGTAGTATAGTAATGCAATATTCTTATGTTGACGGACAAAAGCTTTCTCCATTTCCTAAAGCAAAAGGTGTCTGTGACATTTGTGGTTCGGATACCATCGCTAAATGTGGCGAAAAAGTTATGTGGCATTGGGCACATAAATCAAATAGAGAATGCGATCCTTGGTGGGAGAATGAGACGGAATGGCATCGTAATTGGAAAGCAGAATTCCCAGAGGAATTCAGGGAAGTAGCACATCAATGCGAAGTTACAGGAGAAAAGCACCGAGCAGATATTAAAGCTGATAATGGGATCATTCTCGAAATTCAGAATTCTCCAATTAGCCTAGAAGAACTAAGGTCACGAGAAGATTTTTATAAAAATTTAGTCTGGATAGTGAATGGTGAGAAATTTAAAAGTAGATTTAGAATTTTTAATACCTATTTACCAAACCCAGAATGTGTTGAGTTTGATGATATAGTTTTTATGCCTACTAACAATGAAAATTCCTGTAAAATGTTTTGGAGAAAATCTGAAAACTCTGAAGCAGTAAAAGAACCTGGTCGTAGTATGGTGTTAATTCACCCTAGCAGGGAAATTCAGCAAGAAATTGAGGAAAGTTATATAGGACACCACCCTTTTGACTGGAAACGTCCTCATATTGTATGGCTAAAGGCGAAATGTCCCGTGTTTATTGATTTTGGTACTGATATTTTATGGAGGCTTGAAGAATATAGAAATAGATTTTTATGCGTTTGTGCTATAGCAAGAGAAAAGATAATCCTAGATATTAAAAATAAGCCACATGTATCTGATATTGCATGCATGGAACAATCAAGTACAAGAAAGGTAGGCATTGTATGAGTGAAGCAAATATAACTCTTGTTTTTGATGGGTCTGCTGTAAATAATGGTGAAATTGATATTCAGGACTTGGCTCCAGCACTGTTGGCAATGGAAGAACTAATTCAGGCTGCCAATCATGAAATTAATGGTAAAAAGGCACAAATTTCTGTGAAAGTTCAAGCGACTGCTGAGGGTTCTTTCGAAGTTGGCTTGACACTGTTTCAGTTTCTTACAGAGAATACAGAAGCATTTCTAGATTTTGCATTGGAAAATGAAGATAAGATTGCGGCTGCAAATGAGCTTACAGATCTTTTGTTCAAGATTATCGGAGGTACTGTCACTGTTGTTGGTGGTGGTTTGTTTGGTCTTATTAAATTTTTGAAGGGTAGGAAGCCAGACAAGATTGAAGAGAAAGGGAAAGAGGTTCATGTATATGTTGGTGATGCTCATTTTGTGACAAATAAACAAACAATCCGATTAGCTGAAAGTGTTGCCGTTCGAAAGCCTGCGAAGAAAGCTATTTCTACTTTGTCTAATGATGGTATTGATAGTATTAAAGTTAAACGACCAGATCAGGAAACTTTAGTAGTTTCAAAAGGAGAGGTTGGCTACTTTGAGTATAATGATAATGAGGAAGAGCTAGCTGATGAAATTCGTCCAATGACCTTACAAATTATCAGCTTGAGCTTTAAGGAAGATAATAAATGGCGAGTCACAGATGGAGGCGAGCCGTTTAGCGCCACCATAGAGGATACAGTATTTTTAAATAGAATAGCCAATAACGAAATTGCCTTTTCTAAAGGTGATTATCTTGTGTGTGATGTTAGAGAAAAGCAGTTCAGCACATCAAAAGGGCTAAAAAAAGAGAGATCAATTATAGAGGTAAAAGATCATAAACCAGCCGCACAGCAATTGAAGCTTTTATAAGTTGGAAATAAGATAGGAAATAAAGCTATGACTGAAAAAAAATCAATCCCTTCCGTGACAGTTAGTTACAAGACGAATGGTAGTTCGACCAAATCGAATGAAATTGGTATGCGCCAGATGCAGGAACGTGCGTATGAAAAACGCGGGGAACAATATTTGCTGATTAAATCTCCTCCAGCTTCAGGGAAAAGCCGAGCATTGATGTTTATTGCACTGGATAAACTGCAAAATCAAGAGGTTAAACAGGCGATTATTGCTGTGCCAGAAAAATCCATTGGTTCTAGTTTTAATGATGAGCCATTAAGTGATTTTGGCTTTTGGGCAGATTGGCATGTTGAGCCAAAATGGAATTTGTGTAATGCCCCAGGGGAGTACGGTAGCAAAGCAGACTCTGTGGAAGCCTTTCTAAAAAGTGACGCAAAAGTACTCGTATGTCCGCATGCTACATTTCGCAATGCTATAGAAAAGTTTGGGGTTGAGGCCTTTGATAATCGATTGATAGCTATTGATGAATTTCACCATGTAAGTGCAGATGAAGATAATGTACTCGGTTCACAACTCAAACAATTGGTTGGACGCGATAAAGTGCATATTGTGGCGATGACAGGCTCTTATTTCCGTGGTGATGCACACCCAGTTCTAATGCCAGAAGATGAGGCAAAATTTGATACGGTCACGTACACGTACTATGAACAGCTTAATGGTTATGAGTATCTTAAAACTTTGAATATCGGATATTATTTTTATAGTGGTGCCTATGCCGATGATATTTTGAATGTTCTTGATCCAGATGAAAAAACAATCCTCCATATTCCAAATGTCAATGCACGCGAAAGCATGGGTGATAAAAGGAAAGAAGTAGATCATATTTTACATGAACTTGGCGATTGGCAAGGCATAGACCCAGATACAGGCTTTCATTTAGTTAAAACGGCTGATGATAAAATTTTAAAAATCGCTGATTTGGTTGAAGATGACCCCACTAAACGCAATAAAGTTTCAGCCTCTCTTAGTCGGCCTGATACGAATAAAGACCGAGATTATGTCGATATAATTATAGCTCTTGGCATGGCACAGGAGGGTTTTGATTGGGTTTGGTGTGAACACGCTTTGACGGTGGGTTACCGCTCCAGTCTAACGCAAATTGTACAAATTATTGGACGTGCTACACGTGATGCTCCTAATAAAACTCATGCACGTTTCACGAATTTAATTGCCGAGCCAGATGCTTCGGAAGGGGCTGTTACCGATGCTGTAAATGACACGCTGAAAGCGATTGCCGCAAGTTTGTTGATGGAACAGGTCTTAGCTCCAAAGTTTAATTTTGTTCCTAAAAACCCACAAAGCGCCCCTATAGAAGGTTTTGATTATGGTGAAGGTGGTTATGATCCGAACAGGTGTAATATTGGTTTTGATGATGTCACAGGACAATTCCAGATCGAAATTAAAGGCCTAGCTGAACCAAAAAGTCCAGATGCTCAGCGTATTTGTCAAGAGGATTTGAACGAAGTCATAGCCAGTTTTGTACAGGATAAGCAAGCGTTGGAGCGTGGTATGTTTGATGAAGAAACAGTACCCGAAGAATTAACACAAATCCGTATGGGGAAAATTATTAAAGAGAAATATCCCGAATTGGATGAAGAGGATCAGGAAGCTGTGCGACAGCATGCAATAGCGGCATTAAATCTTACACAAAAGGCTAAGGAAACACTCAATGGAGATGATGACTTGCAGATGCGAGGCAACACAGCCCTGATTGATGGCGTAAGGAAACTCGCGTTGGAAGTGAAGGAATTAGATGTTGATTGGATAGATAGCATCAATCCATTTAGTGAAGCATATGCCATTTGTTCTAAAGCCATGAATGAACAAAGTTTAAAAGAGATGGCTGCTATTATTGCGACGAAGAAAACTAACTTGACGTTAGAAAATGCACGCGATCTTGCTAAGCGTGCATTGAAGTTTAAACAGGAAAGAGGCCGTTTGCCAGACATCAAATCTGCCGATCCTTGGGAACAAAAGATGGCAGAAGGTGTTGCATATCTGGCACGCATGAAAGCAGAGGCAGCGAATGGCTAAACAGGAATTTACCCAAGAAGATGATGCTTTACTGGCTGAATTAGGTGTTGAGGTTGAAGCGAAGAAAATCGTTAGCCGAACCCCACGTGAAGAACGCATTATCGCTGGTTTTGAAGAAATTCAGAAATTTGTCGAAGAACATGGTAAAGAGCCAGAACATGGGGAAGGTAAAGATATTTTTGAGCGGCTTTATGCTGTTCGGCTTGATCAAATCCGTAAACAGGAAGAGTGTCGTGTTTTACTGGAAGATATGGATGCACAAGATTTATTAAATACAGATTATGAGCTAGAGGAAACAATCCCAGATAATATTGATGATGATGAATTGCTCGCCCAGCTAGGTGTGGATGTTTCAGAAGACAGTGGTTCCATAGCAAATCTTAAACATGTAAAACCTCGTGCGGAAATTCGTGCAGCAGAAGAAGTAGCCAATCGAAAGTACTGTGAAGATTTTGAAAAATTTAAACCAATTTTTGCAACCGTGCAAAGTGAGTTGGAAAGCGGTATAAGAAGTACCCGTGTTATTCGCAAAGATGCTGGTTTTGCTAAAACAGATATAAAAAAAGGGGGGCTCTTTATTCTGGGCGGTCAAATTATTTATATTGCCGAGGTTGGAGAAACGATTAAAGCGCCAAATGGCGATATAGATGCTCGTTTACGCGCTATTTATTCTAACGGTACAGAAAGCAATATCTTATTACGCTCTCTTCAGCGTGCAATTTATAAAGATGAGACAAGCCGCATTATCTCTAACCCAGATGCTGGCCCCTTATTTTCTGGCGAGGATAGTGAAGATGATCAGGAAAGTGGAACTATTTATGTTCTACGAAGTTTATCTGACCACCCAACTGTGGAGAAAAACAGGGATGTCGTGCATAAAATTGGCGTGACAGGCGGTGATGTTGAAAAGCGTATTGCTAACGCCAAACATGACCCCACTTTTTTGATGGATGATGTTGAAGTTGTAGCAACCTATAAGCTAGCCAATATTAACCGTACCAAACTTGAAGGTGTGATCCATAAATTTTTTGGTTCAGCAAATCTAGATATTCAAATTCAAGATAGGTTTGGACAGTCTGTTACGGCGCGAGAATGGTTTTTAATTCCTTTGTTTGTTATTGATGAAGCTGTTGAAAGAATTAAAGATGGAACTATTGGTGAGTATTACTATGATCCTCAAGCAGCAAGTCTAAAACAGAGTTAAACATTGATATGGTGTAAGGTGTAAAATGACACATGATGTGAAAGAATGGAAATCTTATGATGAGCAAATTGAAATCCTACGTTCGCGTGGTATGGGTGTAGATGACGCTGAAGAGGCAAAACATTTTCTACAGCGTGTTGGATATTACAGGTTAAGCGGGTATTGGTATCCTTTTCGTAAGTTTGATGGTGAAGCGGAAATAAGGGCAGATGACTTTCTTGAAGGTAGTTGTTTTTCGGATATTATTGCGCTGTATACGTTTGATCGTAGGCTTAAGCTTTTAGCATTAGATGCGATTGAAAGGATCGAATTGGCAATACAGGCTGAGATTGCTCATCTGCTGGGGGAACGCGATCCATTCGCTCATGAGAACTCTAATGAACTGCATGGTAACTTTTCACGTGTGGGAAGAAATGGTGGGCTAAGCGGCCATCAAAAATGGTTGATTGACTACAAAAAACTTGTCGATCGTACGCGCCGAAAGTCGTTTGTAAAGCATAATATTAATAAATATCGACGGCTGCCGATTTGGGTGGCTATTGAGGTTTTTGATTTTGGTGCAATGTCCAAACTCTATGCCGGTATGAAGTACCAAGATAAATTGTATATAGAAAGTCAGTTTGGCTTGTGTGAAGGCAAGCATTTTGAAACATGGCTGAGAAGTTTTAACTTCATTAGGAACACCGCAGCTCACCATGGCAGGCTGTGGAACTGTAATGTTTTGGAGCGTGCTAATATTCCATATGTTAAGCGAAATCTGCATCAATTGAATAATGCTCGGACATTTTTATATTTTTGTATGATACAGTCTGTTTTAAATGTCGTGTCTCCCAATGCAGATTGGGGGCGAAAATTTATTGAATTGCTAGGTACATTCCCCAATGTAAAAAATGGTGCAATCAAAATAGAAGACATGGGGGTCGTAGAAGGGTGGACAGATTGGCAAATATGGAGGTAATATTCGGGCAAAAAGAAAGCCGATGCGTACACTTGCGTGAAGAGGCATCGGGCTTATTAACTACCAATATACACATTTATTCTTAAAAATCAATTAAAATCGTTAGAAAACACAAAAAATATTATGACTACTCAAGTCGGGCAACAGCTTGAAAATGCGCTGATTGCTTAATTGTAAACGTTAGGCTATAAGGAGGTTGTGATTGCGGGCGAGTATGAATTAGAAAAGAGCTTCTTTTTGATCTATACCATATATAAGGAGCCAAGCTTCAGAGTTACATCTAAAAATTAAATTATAATAATTTGTGAAGCATATTGGTTTCAGCTATTCTTGATATGTGGGCTATGTATGTTTTGTGTTTTTTCTCGCGAGACGTAGTCTAGTTAAATTATTATTATAAATCAGGGTCTTTGCGTATTATTTGATTCGTTTCTAAAAAGTTCAATTTTCGCACAAAAATTATGACAAGATAAAAATATTGTTTAAAAAACAGTGGATTATACGTGGCATATTCAGGCTCATAAACAACAGCGTAAAGAAATAGCAAATTTAAAAAGTGAAATAGATAATATTTCTAGCCTTTTACAAAGTAAAAAAGAATAAAAAAATATTACCTCATTAGATGAATACGAATTAGCTTTAAAAGAAGTTCGTAACTCTAACCAAGATCAAGAAATAGAGCTTTTAATTGCTTTGATAGATAAATATGAGGAAGAATATTTCCCTATTAAAACACTAGATAACAATTGACACTACTATGATATTAGATTCTTTTTACACTTATACATATATTTTGAAATATGGCTTAAAAGGTTGTTCGTCAAGATGAATTGCTCAAACACATCATCTTGTATATCATATATAAAAAAAGGAATTTATAATGCAAACACCAAAAGAAAAGAAAACACCAATTTCTATTAAATTATCTATTCTTTGCAATGTGGCTTTAATAATAATGTTTATCTTTTTGCTTATGAATGAAAACACAATAAATGCTAAAGAATTATTCATAAGTATATTTGTTATCGGAATATTAATTTTAAATATTTATGTATTTATTAAATTTTCTCATATGACGTTTGGCTTGGTTCCAAAAGTTCTCTATTCCATTAATATGATTGCTTTTCTCGGCAAATAATTTGGAATGGTTAATCCTGTAATGCTTGAATTCTGATACGTCTAAAGCGTTATATGCTCG
>JAJFGX010000125.1 GCA_021775895.1 Alphaproteobacteria bacterium
CCTGTTAAATCTGCGGCAGTTCTGGCGGTCGAACCTGCAACGAAGTATTTCATCAGTTCTAATTGCTTATTTCTTGTTAATTTACAGTGCTTTATATACATAGACAATCCTAACATTTTTAAATGTTAGGTGTCAGCCCCTTTCTTTATACCGAGCCCCAAAAATTTGATCGGAGGCACTTTTTGCTCTATCTGGTTCTCTCTGATGGTATGCGAGTATAGCTTGTCCAAGTTTAAAAGAATCTATCCGTTTATTTAAGGTTTTTTCTATATGTTGATTTTTCTTTCTTTCATAGTAATAGCCAATATTCTTGAATGCGGCCTCCAAATTCTTGAATGCGGCCTCCAATTGGATTTGCAAACTTGAATTAGACATTAAGTCTCTGCCATATATTCGGGTCTGGCTATTTGTAGCGATAGCGATTTTATTTGGTAGTTCTGTGTCTTTGGTTTCATATACTCGTATTAAAAGTAAAACATCATCTAAAATACTAGGCTTTTGTTTTTGGGCTTCAAAAAGTGCATATGAAGTTTGTGCCCCATTAACTATTTGTAGGTTTTCAACTTCTACAATAGGATTGCGAGTGCTTGGTTTGTAGTTGAAACTAGAAGAAGTGGCAGTTAAGCCATTACTCATATACCAGAAGTAGTCATTTTGCTCTGATAATGCAGACTGAATAATGGTTTCATTAACAGGGTTGTCTCGCCCTAGAAACATTCTAATATTTTTATCAAAAATTCTGGGATTGATTTCATTTTTATTGTTAGGGTCTTTAATGATGTTTATTAGATCTTTTGCGGAAATAGTTGCAATCATTCCTCTAATATTTCCATTAGTTTTTCCAAAGTATTCTTTATTTATGGCTGTAAATATATGTTTTGTGTTCTCTGAATTTGGTGTAACAATAAGATTATGAAGAGAGTTAAAATCAGTTTCTTCAAATAGAATATCATAGGGTTCTAAGGAATTTATAAGGCTTACCCTGTGATTTTCCGTTAATTTAGTACCATTATTGCAGAAGTGGATTGTAACTTTAGTGTTGGGTTTTTTATAAACATCCCAAATTTCTTGGGTTTTACCCCATAAAATAGGGTTTGTGATTTCTTTAAGGTGGATATCTTCATTGAAGAGATGGGAAATGTAAGATAGTATTTTGCCAATTTCATTTGAGGGAAAATTGTTTTTAGCAGTTTTTATGTTTTTGCAATGTTTGAGTTGAAATAAATGGATATGTGCGCCAGTGCTATGCACAATTATTTTTACAGCATCAATTCCACAATCATCCCCTCCATCTGTAATTAGGTCTTTGATGTCTTCTTCAGAGTTCGGGAATAACTTTTCTAGAACGCAGTAGGAAAAAGCCTCAGAAGAGCCTTTTAAATTGTATCTTATACGTGTTTCTTCTATCGCTGTTGATACAGTACTCCAAGTAAGTTTATTCATTGCAATCATGTTGCCACCTAATATTTGTATATTTTATTTATGACGTATTAAATCATAAAGTTCTTTAATATACAAATATATTCACCTGATTTCTTATATTCCTTGCTAGTTCTGCGTGTTGGTTATTGTAATATTAACTTTATACATATATCATGCAGGTAGGGAAAATATTATAGGTATTTAGCTATGTTGATTGCAATTGAAGGGTTGGATGGTGTTGGTAAGAGTTCTGTGTGTGAGGATTTGGCGCAGAATTATCAATACGTGAATATTGCTCAGGAAGTTGTGGATATGAAGAAACACATTGCTCAAATGCCAGAGCATAGTAGCTCTGTTGCAAGACTATTGAATCTATCTATTTTACAGCATATGTCTGATACTGCGAGAGAACATATAAAGAATGGCAAAACTGTAGTAATGGATCGTTATATTCCTTCCCACAAACACTACGCCCATGCTTTTAATGAACAAGCCATTAAAGATGGACAATATCCTGATATTGACCCTTCTAAGTTAAGTTTGATTAAGTCAGATATTATTGTTCTTTTGACTGTAAATGAAGAAACACGTAAGAAACGTTTGGATGGTCGTGGTGTAACTAATGCAACAGAAAACACCTTGGCTAAGAATAAAAATATTAGGACTGTAATTTTAGAAAGAATGAAGAAAGACGCAGATATTGTAATTGATACTTCAAGTTTATCTGTGCAAGAAATAAGCAAACAAATTCAAAAGGCTGTTAAACAATATAGAACTGGTAAAAGTTCTAATCCACAACCACCAAAACGAAAATAGTAGTATGGCAAAAAACTTAAGTTCAATTCAGCCTGTAGTGTTAAGACATGCCGCGTGGCTTGTTGTAAATAATGTGCAGGGTTGCCCTAAAGACTGCGCTTATTGTTTTCTAAAGCCTATTCACCAAACAGGAACAGCGCCATCAGAGGTTTTAAATGCTAAAGATAGTATCGCTATGCTTAAAGCACATGAGTTGTACCATGTTGACAGCCCAGTTTGCTTTTACACAAGTACAGATCCATTTGCTACGCCATATGTTGAAGAAAAACTAGTAGAAGTTTTGGAAGAGTTTTTATCTCAAGGTTTGCGTAATACTGTGTGTTTTGTCACAAAGTGCTGTCCTAAAGGTATGTTAGATAAGACTTTAAAAAAGTTTCAAGATAAAAATATTCCGGTTGTTGTTTATATTAGTTATTCAGGTTTGACCAACGAAATTGAGAAAGGTGTTAAGCAACAAGATATTTTGGATAGCTTTATTTATTTTCACGAAAGAGATATTCCGATTATTCATTATTGGCGACCGTTTTTGCCTCAGAATACTGATATTGAAACAATGGAGAAAGTTGTTAGTTATGCATCTCAGTATGCTTATGCTGCTGTTGTTACAGGATTGAAATTATACACTTCTATGCAGGATCAATTATTATTTTGGCCAGAAGTTAGGGAAGATATACAAAAGGCAGCAGATTCTGAGTGTGTGTGGCCTCGTGAAGCTTTAGGAAAATCAACATTGCTTTCGCAAAAATATGATTATCCTATTTTCCAAACCAATAGCTGTGCTTTATCATATGTTTTGCAACAGCATAACCCAGATGCAATGTGGCAAACAGATGTTTGCAAAAATTATAATACCTGCCCGACACATCAGCGCGATAAATGTAACAACTTTTATAGTGAGCACGTTGTTACAGAGGAAGTTGTGTTAGAGACGTTAAAGATGATGAAAAAAAATGTAGATGATTGTCAGATCAAAATTTTGGAACAATCACCACAGATTGTAGAAATTTCTGGAGTTATGCTAGATACATCTGCTATTTCTAGTTTGCGAGAAATTCTTCATGCTGTTGTTGTCTCTGATTTTCATAGAGGGCATTATTGGGGGTCGTCCGTTACACAAGAGGAACCATATACGGTATAATTATGATGATGAATAAAATAATTTTTCAAAAAATACAAGATAAAGCAAAAGACTTGCATTGCGCATTTCAAGAAACTTCAAAAGAAAATTGGATTGTTCAGGATATTGTCGCAGAGCTAACTATACAAGTCGGGCATATTGTAACGGCAAGTGGCGTTTCGGTTGCTGGAGTTAATGAGGCAGAACGTAAACTAGATGATATTGATGATGAGATAGCAGATGTACTGTTACAGACTATGGTTCTGGCATATTTGTTTGGGAGTAAAGTGGAAGATTTTGAGATAACAGATAATTCTTATAGGGAGTACTCTACTTCAGATGTTGTTTTAACGCTTTATCAAATCACATCTCAATTAACAGAGTCTTCCATGAGATTAAATGGCAAAAGGTTTCCACAAAAACGTGATACCTCACATGATGGGGAAGAGGCATTTTTCTTGCACCGTTTAAATAAGCTTATTTCTCTACTTTTGCATTTTGCTAAGCAACAAAATATGGACATTGAGAATTGTTTTGAAACTATGGAACAGGGCGCATATAATTTCTTGTCAGGTTACAATGAGTACTTGTTGACTGTTCAAGACACTAAAAATAGTATACAAAAAGAAAATATAAGAATAGCTAAGAAGTTGAATGAGCTTCAGCAAGAAAGAGGGAATGAAAATGGCACTGATTGATGTTTATACGGATAGAAACCAACGTACAGAACAAACTATAGAAAAAAAAGAGGCGCATGCTCAAGGACTTTGGCATCGTGTATTTACGTGCCTTGTTATTAACCCAGAACATAAAACAGCTTTTTTGCAGAAAAAAACACCAAATCGTTATTCTTTTGAACGTCCAGACCATATGGATGTTACCGTTGGCGGGCATTATGAGGCTGGCGAAGACGTTGAGGCAGGAATTAGAGAAATGCGAGAGGAAATTGGCATAGATGCTGCATTTGGTGACCTCGTATCAATTGGAGAGAGACAAACGTCAGTTGTACTTGCAAAAGACTACGATAATAATGAGTTCCAACATATCTTTTTGCTTCCTACAAAACGTAGCTTGGAGGATTTTCATTTTGCGGACTCTGAGGTTCGTGGTTTGGTTGAAATTCCAATACAAGAAGGTATAGATCTTATGCAAGGGTATAGGGATGAGTTAGGTGTCAATGGTATTTTCACTAAAGATGATGGAACAAAAGAAATTCAGGAGCTTTTAATCTCACGAGATGATTTTGTTCCTGCATACCTTAAAACAGACGAATTTATGATACGTTTGTTTGTTGCTGCAAAGCGGCATTTGGATGGAGAAGACGCTCGTTACTTATATTGGTGAACAATATGAGTATTGAACGTATTATTGTTATACAAGCAGGGGGGCAAGGCAAACGATTATGGCCTATTTCAACAGATACTATTCCAAAGCAATTTATAAAATTTGAAGAATACAGCTTGTTTCAGCAGACGTGCTTACGTGTTAGGGCGTTGTTTAAAAATACTTCCTGCAAGGTTGTTATTATAGGAAATATTGTATCGATTGCGACTTTGAAAGAGCAATGCTCCGAAATTAACTTTATACCGGATATATTTATTATTCAGCCGTCTAACCGTGAGACGGCGACAATATTGTTAAACACCGCATTTCTTATACAAGAGATGTGGGGTAAAAAAAGTTGCATACACTTCATGCCTAGCGATCATGTTTTTTCTGTAGAAAGTGCTGTGTACACGGCATTAAAGAAAGGAGAGAATGCAGCAGAGCACTCTGACTTGGTGGGGTATGGAATAGAAATTAGTACGTATTCCAATCAATATGGATGCTATATTACAAATAAAACATCTAAAGATATGGTGTATTATAATGCTGTGGAATTTAGACCAAATGTTTCTATCGATGGTTTGGTAGAGATGCAGGGACAATATTCTTGTTTTTGGGATTGTGGCATATTAACGGCAAAGGCAGAAAAGTTCATTCATTTGTTTCAATCTGTATTGCCAGATTTTTCAAAAGAATGTTTTAAAAGCTATCAAGCATCAAAGATGATAGAGAACAATATTCTTCTTGATGAGGATTATTACGCTCAGATAAAGCCTATATCTATAGCTCAAAGTTTGATGCCGTATGTAGACGCAATGTCTGTTATTGATATAGAAACCAAATGGGCTGATGTGGGAAGCTGGAAAAACTTTTTTCAGTGGTATGCGGATAGGCCAGATGACTATATAACGAATACAATTAGATATATTGCTAATAATAGAAATATGACTGTATCTGTAGGGGCTGATTCAGCATTTTCAGAATCTTATAATATGATGAGTCTTATTACAAATTTTGTAACAATTTCAGCAGCTCCAGATGCTATAGATGAACTTATTCAAAAGAAAATGTTTGAGGTCAATAATGAAGGTGACTAAAATTGCATTTATTCTTGGAACTCGTCCTGAAATCATAAAAATGGCACCATTGATAAAAGCTTTTCAAGAAAAGAATCAAGAATTCAAAACTATTGTTATTGCATCTGGGCAGCATGAAGGATTAGCAAAGCAAGCATTCCTAGATTTTAACATTAATGTA
>JAJFGX010000126.1 GCA_021775895.1 Alphaproteobacteria bacterium
ATGTTTTGCTTGTTTTAATTTCGAACGTGTAGAGCCTGAATTATATAAGGGGATTGTTGCCTGTAGGGAAATTCTGGATTGATCTTGAAAAGCCGTATTGCTAGCAAATGTTGGGCTAAAATTTCTTTTGGTTTCTCCAACTACAGACAGTGTTGGGTATAACTCAGCTTTGATTATTCGTCGTGTTTTTTTATTTATTTTCTCTTGTAGCTCGGCTTTTATAATATCAGGGTGTATGTCTGCTCCTTTTAATAGAGCCGTGTTAAGGCTAGATAATCCACTGATTTTATCTAGCATATTTATTGTTGGTAGAGTGAATTCCTTGATGTTCCTTGGGGGTATTCCTATAACTCGTTCATATTCTGCAACAGTATTTGCTAGCTGTCCTTTACTTTTTATAAAATTAGATTGAGATTCGGCAAGCCGTGCTTTAGCTTGGCTGATGTCGGTTATAGTATTTTCACCAAGTTCATACCTTGTTTGTTCTGAATTTAATTGTTCTTGTAGGCTACTAACATTTTTTTCTCTAACTAAAACAAGTTGTTGATCTCTAAAAATAGCAATATATGCTATGGCAGCATCTAGCAGTATAGTTTGTTCAATGCCATATAGATGAGCATTTTGGGCGGCCAATAATAGCTCTGCCTCTTTTGTTTCAGCAACTGTGCGACCACCTTTATAAATTGGTTGTGTGATTGATATTCCGATAGCCGCAGTTTCTCCAGAATTTGTACCAAAACTCCCTGGTTCGGTTAAGGTACTAGCAGCGTTTCCATTGGCAGAAATGTTTGGTTGCCAGCCTGTTTTAGCTTCTTTGATTTGCTCTGAGATTTTATTCTTTGTATATCTTTCCGACAGTAATAATGGGTGCTGGCTATATACATGCTCTAATGTGCTATATAATGTAGAAGTAGCATATGCTTTAGTTATAGAAAGAGAACAACATAGTATAAATGTTGTGATTATAATTTTTTGTATATAATGCATTATTTATACTCTAAAAAGTAAATGTATCGTGTTCTTCAAAACCTGATATTAAGGGGGTCATTGCATCAAATAAGTAAGTTGTATTAATAACAGCTTTTTCTTTCTTCATTAACACAGCCTTACCAATACGCCCATTTTCAGATATTATAGTTATTAGTCGTCCACCATCAGCTAGCTGATCTATGATATGTCCTGGAACATGTGGTATTGCACCATTGATTAGAATGACATTAAATGGTGCTTGTTCTTTATAACCATCACGTATGTTACCGTGTATTGTAGCTACATTACAAATGTCCATTTCCTCTAGTATTGTGTCTGCTTGTTTAGCAAAGTCAGCTTCTTGTTCAATTCCTATAACAGTAGCTGCAAGGTGAGATAAAATAGCTGTTGAGTACCCTCTGCCACAAGCAATATCCAGTACGACATCATCTTGCTTGATTGCTGCGGCTTGTAGAAGTCGTGCAAACACAATCGGTTCCATTAAATGTTGTCCTTTACCTACAGGTAAGTCTTCATCAACATATGCAACACCTTGCAGAGTTATTGGAACAAAATTTTCCCGTGGCACAGCCATCATGGCGGATATTAAATGCTCATCTATGATTTTATTAGGTCTAAGTTGTCCTTCAATCATATTTTTGCGGGCTTTTTTGAATTGATTCGCAGGCATGAGATTTATCTCTTTTACTTGTAATAAGCATTACGATTTAAAAAAATGGTGGGCCCGGAGGGACTCGAACCCCCAACATCACCGTTATGAGCGGTGGGTTCTAACCAGTTGAACTACAGGCCCACAGTATTTCCAAAGAAACACTAAGAGTAATTATATATCATAATTTCAGAAATACAAAAGCCTATATTTTATTTATTTTATAGATTTTTTTATAAATGAGTATTACAAAATAGATTATGCGTATTTTAACATGGAATATAAATTCTGTTAGACTCAGAATTAACTTACTTGGGGAGCTGTTATCAACAGAGAGTCCAGATGTCGTCTGCTTGCAAGAAACCAAGACTCCAGATGAGCATTTTCCATTAGATGCTATTCGTGACTTTGGTTATGAGCATGTCGCTTTTCATGGTATGAAAGGCTATAATGGAGTAGCTATTTTATCTAAATACCCCTTAGATGAAATAAAAACATATGATCGTTGTGGTAAGTCTGATTGTCGTCATATTTCTGCAAGATTTCAGCCAGATGCTAATAAAGCACCAATTACTGTGCATAATCTTTATATTCCGGCAGGCGGTTACGAGCCAGATCCTGTTCTTAATGATAAGTTTCAGCATAAGCTAGACTTTGTTGCAGAGCTTACAGAATGGTTTCCTGCTAATCAAAATGCGAGTGATTCTATAATTGCTCTTGGGGATATGAATATAGCTCCATTAGAGCAAGATGTTTGGTCGCATAAACAAATGTTAAATGTTGTCTCACATACGCCAATAGAATTAGAGCTGTTTGATAAATTCTTTAATTCAATGAATTGGGTTGATGCGATGCGTCATTTTATTCCAGCAGAAGAGAAATTATTTTCGTGGTGGAGCTATCGTGCAAAAGATTGGACAAAAGCTAATCGTGGCCGAAGATTAGACCATGTGTGGGTGACCAAACCATTAGAGGATTCTTTGAAAGCTTGTTCAGTCCTGCGAGAGGCTAGAAGTTGGGACCGTCCTAGCGATCATGTACCTGTAATAATTGACTTTGCTTCATGATTTTATTTTATCTATCTATTGTTGCTTGTGTCGTATGTATTTTATTACTTATTGCCTTGGCAGTCACAGATCATAGGTTTTATATTCTACCGAATGAAATGGTTTTAGGGCTTGCTGTTTCAGCTCTAACATTTCATATATCTACAGATTGGATATTTATATCAATAGAAGATGCTATCTTAGGCTTTATTGCGGGAATGGGATTGTTACTTGTGGTTCGTATGGCAGGCAATTATTTCTTAAAAACTGAGGATAGCGTTGGTCTTGGCGATATAAAATTAATGGGAGCTGTCGGCATATGGTTAGGGTTTCCAAATGTAATGATGGTATTTATATTGGGCGGTGGTTTAGGCATTTTACATGGAGTAATATTGCGTTATTCTTTATTGCTAGTGGCTAGAAAAAATAATGAAATAAAAGTACCAAAATTAGCCATGGTGAACATTCCAGCTGGGGTTGGCTTATCGATTGCAACTATTGCTGTTTTCTTTTATGTTTTTGGTAAGTGGTGGGAGTACGTATAATGAATTTATTAGGAATAAAGGATTTGTCTTGTGATGAAATATCTAACTTATTAGATATGGCTGACGTATATTTGGACAAAATACAGACTAAAGAGATTGCAGAGCCTATCTTGCAAAACAAAGTTTTAATTAATGCATTCTTTGAAAACTCAACCAGAACTAGGATTTCATTTGAAATGGCAGCCATGCGTTTAGGTGGTCAGGTAATTAATTTCTCTGCAGCTAGCTCGTCCATAAAAAAAGGTGAGACTATTATTGATACTTTGCAAACTTTAAATATGATGCAACCAGATATATTTGTTGTGCGTGCTAAGCAGGAAGATATGCCTGGCCTGTCATCTAAGCACTTATCTTGCCCAGTTATTAATGCTGGTAGTGGCATGAGCTCTCACCCTACACAGGCATTATTAGATGCTTTAGTTATGCGTAAGCACTTGAAACGACTTGATGGTGTTAAGGTCGCTATTTGTGGAGATATTAGGCATAGCCGTGTTGCAGGCTCAAATATTGAGCTATTGCAAAAATGTGGTGCAATCGTGCATTTAATTGCCCCCGAGGAATTTCTTCCCAAAAGCACAAACATTAATACAAAGCTATACACAGATATGAATGATGGCATTGCTGGAGTTGACGTTGTGATGATGCTACGGGTGCAAAAAGAGCGCATGGAAGATAACATTTGGTTTGATGAGCATGCTTATTTTAAACATTATGGCTTAACGCATGATAGATTAAAACAATTTGCTCCAAAGGCAATTGTGATGCACCCAGGCCCCATGAACAGAGGCATTGAAATAGCCAGTGATGTGGCGGATAATGCTGATTACTCTGTAATTCTCCAGCAAGTAGAGGCTGGCGTTGCTGTGCGTATGGCTTGTTTAGATTATAGTAGAACTTCTTGACTTTATGGGATTATCTATGTTAGATTTCATTAATGCTTAGAAAATTATAAGCATCGTACATATTTTAGTCGCCTTTTGGCGGCTTTTTTTTGTGTCTAAAACTTACCATCAAATATAAACATTCAAGGAGAATAGCATGAATAAACTCGCCTTAATGCAAGGAATAGAAAATTTAACTTTTTCTATAGAAATGGCTACAGAAGAAATTAAGAAATATCTAAAGAATGTCGACCGCCCAACAACCCATTATATTTGGCGTACAAAGGGCGACGGCAAAGTACGCTCACGCCACGCAAAATTTGATGGAAAAATCTTTGCTTGGGATAATCCGCCAGAGGGTGGTTATCACCCAGGGGAAGATTACGGTTGCCGTTGCATCGCTGAGCCTTATGAGCCAGAAACTGAAAAACTACAGGAACGTGTCAGCCAAACTGTAACTAGTTCGGTGAGTGATAAATTTCCAGCTTGGACGACAGATGACTTTATAGGTTATTACTTTTTCGGTGGTGGAAATACTATTCTATTATCTGATATAGGATTTTTACAAAAAACTATTGATCACGTAAGAAAAATTATATTCCCTAAAGTTGAAAGTCAAATTATTGAAGAGGCACGGCGAAATGGTGAAGGCTCATTTCCATGGGATTTTAATAGATCCTATAATTTTAGACCTGTTATTTATGAGTTTGGAGATTCTGTTGTTGAGGGTATAGCAAATAAAGGGGTGAAAGTTATTGAGCAAGGACAATACTTAATTATTACGGCAGATATAGAATACATTTATTCTGACACTTTCACAGATGTTTTTAATATAGATAAGATTCTTAACTGGCTTAAAGAACAATCAAAGCCTACTGTAGGAAAATTTATACGTCATATGCCACTTGGCTATACCAGAACATACATTGAGTTGATATATAGTGGAAAACCCTTACCTAGAGGTATAAACAAACCTGAAATTGGGCAATATGATCTTCCACTATCAACGCCATATAGGGTAATAGATACATGGACAACACATATTGAAGCCATTGTAAAAAAATGATATAAACGACTTAAATATAAAAAGAATAACTTTGAAGGTCAGATATATTGTGAGGTTAACATTTAAATCAATTAGGCAAATTATTTTATTTATTATTATTTTAATTTTATTAATTATGGCGGTCATTTTTGAATTTCTTCCTGTTGTGGAGCAAGCACGTGAAGCATTTCCTAAAGAGTTTAATAATAATTATAGTTGTTATGATGTTTTAAATGCTCGCCCTTGGCATGGTAAATTCAACGGCTGGTTTTGGTCGTGGGTATTAATTGTTCCACTAATTATTTCTTTTATGAAACCAACTATGCCAAAATGGCAAAGAAGAACTCTTACTTTGCTTGCCATCATTATTTGTTATCCATTAATGGTTCTGGCGTTTCACCTGTCATGGGATCTTGGAAGTGCTCCTTTCATGAATGGAGGTGGGATAGTTCATTCTGGTGATGTTCTTCTTTCAAGCAAAGAAGATGTATTTAAGCATAATTGTTATAATATAGGAGGTGCCGGCCTTGGATTTATTTCATTATTTGCTTGGATGTATGCTAGTTTCTATGTTGGTTTTTGCTTTTTGTTAAGAAAAATGTTTAGAGCAATTCAATGTGCATTGCAAAATGCAGACTTCACAAAATGGTAGGTACATTTTTAAGCTGGTGTTGCTGTGCGTATGGCTTGTTTGAGCGTGGCTATAGAGTATGTCTATAAATTTAAAAAAGCGATGACTATATTATTAAATGAATAAAACCAGACATACCAGCAGAAACCGCACCATCTTTGATCAGCTTCTCTTTTTCTTTCTGAGTAATAGAACCGCCTTTTAAAAGAACTTTTGAATTTCTAGCTAATGTAACCATTGCTGCAATAGAAATGCTGGTTAAAGCACTAGGATCATCATAATCGTCTAATCCATCTATCACATTAGAAACATCTTCATTCAATTCTTCATTAGTAAAACCTGTAGAAGTTATCGATGTGTCACTATTTGCAACCTCTTCTGTCGCAAATACTTCAATATTTTCATACTTTTCATTATGTTCTTTAATATACGAAACATACTTTGTTGCCTTTAGCTGAACTTCTTTAACTTCATCAGTAACAGTATTAATAATCCTTATATCAGAACCTGCATGATTAGTTGCTCCAAAAATCTCAACAATATATTCATCATCATCTGTGTTTTCTTTATTTTGATAAAGAAGTTCATGACAAATACCTTTTATATTGTTACTTAAACCAGAAATTTGCACTGGCTCCATACCTTGTATATAAAAAGCAAGTTCTTCTTCTGTAGCATTAGTTAAATCATTATTTGATCTTCTTAATGCTTCAAGTACAAATTTTTCATGCTCATTAAAATTTGGAATATCATCTGCCAATAATTGCATAATAACAACAGAAGCAATTCCCACTACTGCATTAGGATTGCTTTTAGACCAATTATATAAATATCCTGTTATATTTTGAAGTTTATCTATGGCTGAGTTTAATTTACCGCGCGCAATAACAGACCATGAATTAGCCATATATTTACATTCAAGTAGTTCTTCGCATAAAGGCTTCAAGGTATCTCCATATACTGCTCTAGCAGATATAACATCTATATTTCTACCTGCTTTTTCTTGTTCTCTAAATGCCATAGCTAAAGAAAGGCAAACATCTAAAACTCTTTGTTCTTGTTCTTCGAGTTCGTTTTTATCTCGTTTCTTTCCTGCAAACTGACGATAAGCCCAGCCTGCACCCAATACAGCTCCTAAGCCTCCAGCTATAGAAGCTACTCCAATGATTACAGACCCAATAAAAACACTACCCCCAACCCAAGACAGTGCGGCACTTGTAAAAGCCGCACCAGATAGAGAACCAATAGCCGTACCTGTACTTGCAGAACCTAATAATGAAGCTACAGAAAATATACCAACTCCAGTACCTGCAAATCCTAATTTTCCAGAGATACTTTTTACAATACGTTTTGAAACGCCTGTTTCCTCACGAAGGAGTGCATCACTTACAGCTTCACAAGCTTGTGCTGATTTTCTATACCAATTCTCATCTGATATGGGTTCAAACTCTTGCTTAACATCAGAAGCCTTATCTTTAACAAATTTTTCTGTATCATCTACTATTCGCTGAACTGGGATTTCTTTAGCTTTTTCTTTTATAATCTTAGATGCATTATTTGCAATGTTTTTTATATCTTTTAATATTCTTGTCATTAAATTCATACTTATTCAGCAATAATATATAAAAGATATAATACCTAATATATAGTATTATTACAAGCTACCATAAGCAATACGTAGCCCTTGCAGGACAAGGTCGGGAATAATTTCATCGAAGACTTGTTTGTCTTTAAACAATTGAGCAAATCCACCTGTGGCAATTACAGTTACTGGCTTATCTATAAATAATTCTTGTTTATAGCCTCCAATAATCTCTTTGATAGCTCCAAGATGACCATGGTAAAGCCCACTTTGAATGCACTCGGTTGTGGATTGCCCTAGAACATTATTTGGTACTTCAATATTAACTTCTGTAAGTCTTGCCGCATTTAAGGTTAAGCTCTCCATAGCTAGCTTCATTCCTGGTATAATAACGCCACCTAAAAAATCCTGACCATTCTCAATTGCAGTAATGGTGGTTGCTGTGCCAAGATCTACAATAATAAGGTTTTTACTTGGAAATATAGAGCAAGCTCCGATTGCTCCTGCTAATAAGTCAGCGCCTATTTCCGCAGGGTTTTTATATTTAATATTAAGACCAGTTTTTGTGTCTGAATCTAGCATAAAATATGTCGCTTGTGGTAAATATTGGCTGATTGCATGGTGTAGAGTAAAGTTACAGCTAGGCACAACAGATGAAACTGATACAGCTTTGATTTTTTTATAATCAATGTTGTTTTCTTTGAAAATTGTACGTAAAAATATACCAAATTGATCAGCCGTGCCGATTTGCTCAGTTGCGTAGCGTGAGTGTAAAATTAGTTTCTTATCACTAAATACTCCACAGACTATGTGAGTATTACCAACATCAATGCATAAAATCATAGATTAATCACTTTCTTTCTTGAATTGGAATATTGTCAATTAAACGTACATCGCCAAGCCAAGCGGCAGTTAAGCGACGCCCCCATTTTGTTTCTACGTATTCTGGTCTAAAACCTGTTTTTTCCAAAGCCTCTTTTACTTCTAAATCAGATAAATTGAAATCACTTAAGTATTTATAAAGTAATGAAGCATGGTTTTTTTCATCATCAGTTAATCTATTGTTTCTGGAGCTTAAAGCAAGTCCATTTTCTTCACGCATAGTGGGACAGGCAATAATTTCAGTTGGTATAAATAGAGCATTCACCATCTTTTGTATTAATTTTAATTGTTGGAAGTCTTTTTCTCCAAAATAAGCTTTATCAGCACCAATGATATTAAGTAACTTCAGAACAACAGTTAGCATACCTGTAAAATGCCCTTGACGAAATTGCCCCTCCATAAATTCAGAGTCAGTATTTTCAGAAACTTGTACCTCATAGTTTTCAGGGTACATGGTGTCTTTATTCGGGTTGAAAACATAGTGAGCATTAATAGCATCAAGTTTAGAACAGTCTTCATCAAGAGTTCTAAGGTAATTATCGTAGTCAGCTGGGTCATTGAATTGTGTGTGATTAACAAAGATACTTACAACAACAGTTTCATTTTCTTTTAAGGCACGCTCTACTAAAGCTAAATGCCCTGCATGCAAGTTGCCCATTGTCGGCACAAAACCAATTGTGTGATTAAGTTTTTCTTGTGTTTTACGCCATTCAGTCGGCGTTTTAATTATAATTGGCATGTCATTTTATCCTCTTATCTCTTAATAAATATTAGTGGGTTTATTTAAAAAATCAACTATGCTTTAATGTAAGTGAGAAGATGTGTTTTAATTAATGTTTAATGAAAGTATGTAATTTTGATTATTGTTTTTGGAGCTCTTAACGTTGATGTAATTATGCCTGTCAATCATTTCCCAGATGAGGGCGAAACATTAATGGCAGACACATATATAACACGCTCTGGTGGTAAAGGGTCTAATCAGGCTATGGCATCAGTAAGGGCAGGGGCTAGAACTGCCATTATTGGTAAAATAGGTGATGATGCATTTGGTAGACGCTCGGCTAACAATCTACGTTCACAAGGTGTTTTAACAACTGGTGTTGGTATATCTGATAGCCCTACTGGCTGTGCTACGATATGGGTCGATAGTAATGGGCAGAACATGGTTGTGGTTAGTAGTGGTGCCAATCTTGAAGCAACCGAAGATCAAATACCAAAAGAAATATTAACAGAGAAGAATACAGTTCTTGTGCAGATGGAAATTCCACATGAAGAAACATTTATGTTGTTACAACGTGCAGCAGAGCAAGGTGCTAGAACGATTTTAAATGCATCACCTGTAAGCTGTGTTATACCAGATGATATTTTAAGATTACTAGATGTTTTAATTATGAATGATGTTGAGGCAAAACAATTAGCAAAACTACATAAGTTTAATGCAAAAACTCTTGAGGAAATTGCTAAGGAGTTTGCCAAACGTGGGCAATTAACTTGTATTGTTACGCTGGGTAAAAGGGGTGTTTTAGCAGTCACTCCCAAAGAAGAATATATGTTGCCACCACTTGATGTAAAGGTTGTGGATACAACAGGTGCAGGTGATTGCTTTTGCGGAGTATTTGCAGCGGCATTGGAAAAAGGCCATAAGTTAAAAGGAGCGTTAAAGCTAGCAACTATTGCTTCAGGTCTATCTTGTAAAGAACTTGGCGCTCAGGCAGGCATGCCTTTTGAAGAGCAAATAGCCTCATACCTAGATTCAATTCCTGATCCCATTGCTATTTAGTTCTTATTTGTAGCGTATATTTAACTTTTTTGCTATTGCAATACGTCTTATAGCATCTGTTGGTGTAGCTGAATTGTTGATTTTCTTATCTGTTTTGTATGCTTTTGTTATTTGTTCAACTACAGGCAGTGCTTTTTTGATTTTATCTGCTGCATTACTACCGTTATCTTCTGATAATTTAACAATCATTTCCAGCGATGGTGTCCACATGTTTTTATTAAGTTTGGATGTTTCTTGAATGCCAGATTTTTCGTAGACTTCTGCTAGTAGCGGTCTACCAGTTGTTACTCCTCTAAACATTAAACGCATAAAACTTATTGTTGCTGAAGAAGATGGGTCTGTCATATCCTGCATTTGTGTTTCAACATAATTGCCAAGTTTATTAATTGCATTTTCAAGATCTGGTGACCATTTTGCCATATTGTTTCTCCTGCTAAATTTTGATTGCTATGTGTTTACTTTATATAGAAGTGGTCGGTTTATTGTCAAGCTATTTACCGAAACCTTAAACTAAAAAATGGTAATTAAACGGGGAAGTTGAAAGTTTAATCTAAAGCCATTTTAATTTGGTTGGTTGTCATTATATTATTCCATTTCAAGTTTTTTGACTTTCTCAATCAATCTAGTTTCCCAATCGGCAAGAAAAACGTAAGCTCCTGTGCTACAATCATCTGCAAAACCAATCTGAACATATCTATGTCCATTTCCATTTGTTAGACCTTTGGCGCATTGATAACAGTTCTTAATATCTGTGTGTTTTGTAAATGAACATTCTACTGGGCCCACGAAATATCAGGTGAGTTGAAATCGCAATTATGGCCATCATTAGAATTCAAAAGAAAAGCTTTTGGAAGTTCATTAGGCGTTTTAATGTCAGACATAAATGATTTTGAGAAATCAGCTTTTTGATATGCTTTGCAAAGTTTTTTATTGGCATCACCGTATGCACGAATATCATAGTCATAATTGCTCTGAAAGCCGAATTGCCCATAACCAGAACACTCTGTGACGTTTACAATATTTCCCTTTACACACTCTTTTGGATATTTATAAATTTTCCCTTGCTCCGCGGATATCGTTTCAGTTCCGGATAACAGAAAAAAAACTAAAAGCAAATACTATGGCTAACATGATACAAATCCTTTCAATGTAATTGTTCTAACCACTTAGCAATACGTCGAAACCCATCACAAGTTTTATTACAGTTTTTCTCTATAAATGCTTGGTTTATTTCTTCATTTTCTGCCGCCTCAAGTGTAGCTTTTCCATCAAAATGAATAAAAGCTAAACGTGCGGATAAATACCCACTATCCATGCCAAAGGCAGAGCCTGAAAGTAAAGCCACGCCAGTTTCTTCTAATAGTTTCTCGCAGAGTTTATTTGAGTCGGTTATTCCATGTTGTTTGAACTTTTCTTGCATAGGCATAAAGTCAACAAAACAATAGATTCCACCTTCGGCTTTTGTGCAGTCTATGCCTGCATTTGTTAGTGTATCATGACCAAAGTAAGCAAGAGTTTTTAAAATCTTACGCCTTTTTTCTATAGTGTTAATTATCTCTGGAGAATCTGTATAGGCTTCAATTGCGGCAAATTGTACAGGTGTTGGAGCACAAGATACAATTTCAGATAATATACCTATCATTGTTTTTCTTACGGTGGCTAAGGCATCTGGAATGATTGCAGTCCCTAATCTCCAACCACCAGCCCCACACCATTTGGAAAGACCAGAGGTAACAATTGTATTTTCAGGATATAAAGTTGCCATACTAATATGCGTATCAGTAAAATCAATTAACCCATATATCTCATCAGAAATAACAAGTATATTATTTTTGCGGGCAGTATTGGCAAGGGCTTTCAGCTCATCTTCTGTATATGTTATGCCATCTGGATTTCCTGGATAGTTTAAAATAAGAATTTTTTGATTGCCAGCAGAGCATTTATCAGCAGCTGTTTGCAGAGCCTCTGAATTAATTTTCCAATTGTTTTGTGATTCTCGTACTAATGCTACTTTTTCATGCCCTAATAAATCTGCTTGTGGCTCATAAGATACCCAAGATGGTGCAGGCAGAATAATTGATGCTTTTTTAAATGCAGCCATAATAGCATAAAGTAGAGCTTTAGAACCGGCTGTTACAATAATATTATCAGCGGTGCAGTCTATGTTATTATGCTTTTGGTGGTGTTTAGCGACAGCTTCGCATAGTTCTGGTAAACCCATTACTGGGCTGTAATGATATTTATTTGCATTCTTTTTTAATGCTTCAACCACACAGTTTGGTGGGGGGAATGGCGATTGTCCAAAGCCAAACTTTATAATGTCTTGTCCATTTTGTTCACGAATAGATGCAAGGTCATGCATAACTAAAGTTGGTGAATGTGCTGTTGGTTGTAAGTTTTCTTGTGAAATCATGATTTTAGAGACTTTCTTTGCAGGGCTTTGTTTAATATATAAGGTGCTCAAATATAAAAAAATCAGAGCATATTAATTCTAACAATATATTTAATGAAAACAAGTCTATATAAAGCAATATCCAGATTTTTTGTGATAAAAGCCATTAGAGAATGGTGCAGGTATTTCTAATGACTGGAGTTTTAGCATAGCTTCTTTCGTTGATATATTGTCATTTATAACATCATTGAAGCTATTTATGATTGTTGATATATCGTGGCTATGTGGAGAAATTCTAAAGTGTGTAATATTTTTTCTTTGTAATTCATCAAGCTCATTTATAAGATTCAAGTAATTATATGATAATGTTTGAATGCCATTGATTGATAAGAATGGCTTGTCATCAATTGTATTTAAGTCCATTCCATCGCTATCATGTTCACAGACAAATTGGCAGTTAGCTTTGATTTTGTCGTAGGCTCTGGCATGGTAACATCTTGCAGATAGAGCCAAAGACATGCGTCCAAATACTTGTACTTCTAAATCGACATTTAGGTTTTTTGCACTTTGTCCCATAACCTCTATGGAATCTGCTGGCAATTCTGATGGTAGGCAAAAGTGGTATGCTCCTTTTTTTGCTAGAGTTTCTAATGTATCTTCATTGTAAACGTTTAATAATTGCCCAATACGGTGCGGAGTGTTCGAAAGTTTCAATAGGGCAGATACATCATTTGCTTCAATATCAACTGTTGTTTTTTTGCAGGCATTTTCGACTATTTTTCTATCTTGAGGAATCATAACTTCGGATAAAGTTGAAAGCACAACTTTTTTACCTGAGTTTTGCAGAATGGTTATTACTTCATCATAGTGTTTTTCAAAAAAAGGTACCCTTTTTCCACAAACAATTTCACCAATATAAACTGTATCAACAGCATCTTCTTCTGCTATACGTTTATAGAACTCAAGTTTATCTTCTGCAGACCAATAAAATAAAATAGGCCCTATGGTTATTTTAGCAGTCATGGCTTACCTCCAGACCTTACTTTTAAACGCACCTTGCGTTTCTTTGTTGCCTTCGGTTAAGGCTATAAGATTTTTTAAATCTGGCTCTTTGCCAGCTGTTATATTATCAACGGCTAGACGATAAGCTGAAACTACGTCTCTGACATAGGCACGGCTACGTTGACGACCTTCGATTTTTAGAGCGGTTACTCCAGCTTTTATTAGCTCTGGTAGTAAAGATGATAAATTTAAGCTAACTGGCTCTTCAAATGCATAATATGGATCTTTATGAATGTCGCTAGTATATCGCCCTTTGCATATGGTTGGGTATCCTGCATTTTCTTTGCATGAGAAGCAATCAATTGTAAAATCATTTATTTTAGAATGAAGGTTTTTATTTTCATCTTCTTCATATTTTATATGTGATGCGGGGGAGCATACACCGTCCATATTGGTTGAAACACCAGTTGCATAATTTGTTAGGCTACAGCGCCCTTCTGCCATCATACCAATATTACCAAAAATAAAAGCCTCAATTTCACATGGTATTTGTTTGTGTATAGAGCTTATTTCTTCGACGGTCAAAATACGAGGCAAGACAACACGCTTAACACCAAATTCTTGGCAGTAATATTTTATTGCTTCTGGCGACGATGCACCTGCTTGCACAGATAAATGCAGTCTTATATCTGGAAAATTATCTGAAATGTAGCGTGCAACACCTATATCTGCGACTATAAAGGCATCAACTCCAATGTTTGCTCCATCATTAATTGCTTGCTTCCATAGCTCTATTTGCCCTGCTGGCGGAAAAGTATTTATTGCTAGTAATACTTGAGTGTCTCTGGAATGGGCGTAATCAACACTCGTTGTCATTTCTTCCACTGTAAAATTTAGACCTGGGAAATTGCGAGCATTAGTAGCGTTACGAAAGCCACAGTAAACCGCATCTGCTCCTGCATCGACAGCAGTTCTTAAAGAAGCAGGAGTTCCTGCGGGGCATACAAGCTCTGGGGCTTTTATTTTAGTATCCATATTTTTGCTCTTGTCGTTTAATCTTGCGTAATAGATAAAGCGATTTCTTGCCTATTCTGCCAAAAATTTGGGCAATATCATTGGCAATACTTCCATCGACATCATCAAATGCGTTACGTAGAGCAACTATAGCTTCGGTGTCTCCATTAATTACAATATCACGAGTGAAAAACAAAGCATCTCCATCAAGCTCACCATCAATCATGCTTAAAAGAGTTAAAACACTGCCAGAAATACTAGCATCATAACTCAAGCCGTTTTCATTTCGGTAAGCATATACAGATGGATTTAAATGATTTGGTTTAAATAGGAAAACCATAGGTAGGTTTGTTGGGTTAATTAAAATACTTTTATTGCCGTTAGTTGCCAATCGGTCAAATATTTGTGGATTCTTTTCAATAACTTTACTTACGGCACGGTTAATAGCTGGCTGTAATATTTTTAATGGAATTGGTCTTAGTAAAAAAGTAGGAAGTTTTTTAAAGCGATTGAGTAACATGCTAAACACCTCTTATTTAATTAATCAAAGAGATCATGATAATGTTATAAAGATTGTAATAGTTTGATTTAGGTCAAACAAAACATTATATTTAAATACTAGTCTATTTTTTAAGTTTGGAGTGAGAGATGATTGATTATCAAGAAGCGGAAAGCCTTATTTACAAGGTTGCTAAGGAATATAATTTAAAAAAAATTAATTGTGGATTAGATGAATTAGTTGGACATGTCTGTGTATCTAATGTGTCAGCACCTTTATCCATTCAGCCTTTTGATAATTCGGCTATGGACGGTTTTGCGGTTATTAGATCAGATCTTGAGGCAATATCGAATGATAATACTGTGATACTTCAGAAAAAAGGAATAATTGCGGCTGGAGATTCCGCTCCATTAGAGCCATTATCAATTGGTACATGTACTCAAATAATGACAGGGGCACCAGTGCCAGATATGGCAGATGCGGTAGTTCCAATTGAATTGGTTCAGGTTGAAGGCAACCAGATTATTTTTTCTAAATACCCGAAACATTTTGATAATATTAGAAGAGCAGGCGAAGACTTTAAAAAAGGGGATTTAGTTTTAGAAGCAGGACAGAAAATATCTGCGTCTAACATACTTGCTTTGGCTACATTGGGTATTGAAGAGGTAGAGGTTTATAGAAAGCCTAGAGTAGCATTCTTAGCAACTGGCAGAGAGCTTGTTGATGACTTTTCTAAAGACTTAGAATCTGGACAAATATATAACTCAAATAAACCATATGCCGTAGCGGCATTGAAAGAATTAGGCACAGAGTGTGTGTCAGCCCAAACCATAGCAGATGATAAAATCTTATTTACTAAAGCTCTGCATGATTTGATGGAGCAAGATTTAGATATTATTATTTCTAGCGGTGCAGTCTCTGCAGGTGAGTTTGATTTTGTTCGCTCTTGCTTAGAAGAAATTGGGGCGGAGATTTTATTTCATAAAATAAAAATGAAACCAGGCAAGCCAATGTTATTTGCAAAATTGCCGAATGGAACATTATATTTTGGTCTTCCTGGAAATCCAGTGGCTACAGCGGCAGGCTTAAGATTTTGTGTATATCCTGCATTGCGAGCAATAACAGGAATGTCACCTGAAGAACCGATGAAAGCAAGAGCTGTGACAGCATTAAAAAAGAATCCAAATGTTCAAATATTTTTAAAATCACGTATGTATTCAAAAGAAGATGCTACGATGTTAGTTGAATTTGCAGATGGACAAGCATCATTTATGGTTAGTCCATTTTTGACGGCAAATTGTTGGGCAATTGCTCCTATAGGTAAATCTGAAATTAAAGCAGATGATATAATTGATATTTATTCGATATTCCCTAACTGCTAAAAATTTAGTACAATATCTCACGAAGTATAAATTTTTTTATGGAAGTAGTGAGTTTGCCTAATTTCTTCTCAGAATTATTAGATGTTATTATACCTAGCCGAGCGTCTGCCAGAAAACTATCTGCGGAGAATCGGAGGTTGGCAGGTTTTCTACGTTCAGTGCCAGTGGAATATTGTGGCTGGAACTCATCAGGTGTGCAGGCGATATCAGAGAATTTTATAAATTTATTTGGCTTAAAGAAAATTGAAACATTAATAGATATTCAAGAGGCTTTGTCACCCGATGATGCAGCGGCTCTTGATGGAATGTATGCTCATTTAGCTGAGTACGGCAAATCATTCCATATGGAGGTCTCATCTATTGCGAATAAAAACAGAATTCTAAAAATCGTAGGTAAGCGAGGGCAGCTATCAGGTGTGCCGAAAGAAGATATTTTTGATGTTTTATGGGTGTCTGATATTAGCTTGGAGTCTGGTGTTATGGACAATGTGTCTTCTATGTTGGAAAAGACAGAGCATCAAGAAAAAAAATGGCGTAACATTTTGAATGCTTTACCATTCCCTGTGTGGCTAAGAAATGATGATATTGATATTACATGGTGCAATAAAAAATACACTCAAATATTGGATAGTACGGCAGCCACGGTGGTATCAGAGCAGTATGAACTGCCAACAACATCTTTAAATAAGAATAATTATAAAGATAATAAAGGTAGTCGAGTTTTAGCTCAACGAGTTTTGGGTACGGGAGCTTCGCAAAAAGAAAGTCGTCACTTGGTGATAGGCGGTGAGCGTCGCTTAGTTGAAATTGAAGAAACTCTTGTTGAACGTTTAGAGAAGAAATTTATTGTTGGCTGTGCTTATGATATTACAAATTTAGAAAATGTGGAGGATCAATTAAAGCACCATTTATCTACGTATAGGGAAGTGCTTGAGCATTTAAGAACCTCAATTGCAGTGTTTGATGCTGACGCACGGCTTGAGTTTTACAATGCCTCCTATGAGCAATTATGGGGTTTTGATGGTAAGTGGTTGGATACTAGACCTAAAATCACTGAAATATTAGAAAAAAGACGAGTTAATCGTAAGCTATCAGAGCAGGCCGATTTTAAAAAATTTCGTCAGAATTGGCTTAATATGTTCTCATCACTATTAGAGCCTCATGAAGAAATGGAGTATTTGCCCGACGGTACAGCTTTAAGAATGGTTGCCGTTCCAAGACCAATGGGCGGAATTATTTTGACCTACGAAGATGTCACTAGTCGCTTGGAATTAGAGACATCTTATAACACATTGCTAGCCGTGCAGAAAGAAACTCTGGATAACTTAAATGAAGGGCTAGCTGTCTTTGGTGAAGATGGTTGTGTCAAATTGTGGAATCCTAGATTTTTAGAAATCTGGCAATTAGCACCTGAATATTTGGAAAGAATGCCACATATCACTGAATTAGTTGAAAAATTTAGCAATAATTTTGAAAAGAAAAAGTGGCAAAAAATAAAAGAAACTTTAGTAAAAAATGGATTAGAGCGTAAGGCAAGACGTGATCGTATGGTTTGCAATGATGGAAGAGTGCTAGAGTCTACGGTAATTCCATTGCCTGATGGCAATATTTTCAATGGTTATTTTGATGTAACTGATGAGGCTCATGTTGAGAATGCCTTGCGTGAGAAAAATGCAGCATTAGAGGAAACTGAACGTTTAAAATTAGATTTCCTAGCCAATGTATCTTATCAATTAAGAACTCCACTTAATGCAATAGCTGGTTTTGCAGAGATGCTTGATCAAGAATATTTTGGTAAAATTAATGAAAAACAAAAAGAATATACGCAGGGCATGGTGACGGCATGTGGGCGTTTGTCTAATTTAATTGATGATATCCTTGATTTGTCTACAATTGAAGCTGGTTATATGGAGCTTAATTTTGAGCCTGTTAACGTATGCACCGTAATAAATGATGTGAAAGGCTTGGCAGAAGAGTGGGGACGTAAACACAATATTTATATCACAACAAAATGTACCAAAAGTATTGGTAGTGTAGTGGCAGATGAAATACGCATGAAACAAGTTTTAATGAAATTAATTAGTAATGCTATTAATTTTAGTCCAGATGGTGGAAAAATAGATATTATAGCTAAAAAAGACAAAGTAGCTGGCAGTATAATTATTATAGTTCAAGATACTGGGGTTGGTATTGGTAAGGAAGATTTAGAAAAAATATTTACTCCTTTTGAAAAGACCTCATTTAGTAAAAAGAGAAATGCAGGTGCAGGGTTAGGTCTATCTATTGTTAAGCATATTATGGACTTGCATAAAGGTGATGTATCGATTGAGAGTAAGCTTGGTAGTGGTACAAAAGTTTCTTGTAGTTTCCCTATGGAAGCTGTTTGAATGTAACTTATATATCTGGAGGAAATATGGATAGCAAATGTAATGAATATACCTTATCAAGAATCGAGGCCGTCCTTGCTAAAGTAGATGGCAATGCTGCAAAAGCTCAACGGTTATTGTTATCTTTGGCAGAAAAAGATGATGAGTTATTGCGTGGACTAGCTGAACCTCATTTAAAAAGCATAGTGGGTTATGCTTTGCAACAAGTGATTTTTGAAGATGCTGTTGAAGATGAAACTGTAGAAACATCGGAAGTTAAAGTCACTGAAACTAAAACTACTATAAAAGAAACTCCTAATGGAGGTCAGCTTGAAATTGGAGAATTTGGCATGGCTCTTTTGCAAAATATTACTGATAAAGCTGGGCGGGGTCAGAGCTTCGGTTTTGCTGTAGATACTTTGGAGGAGACACCAAAAACTTCAAAAAAACATATAGATTCTATTTTACAACTTGCGAAGAAAAAAGATTAAAAGTTATGGAGCTACATAAAAAAGAACAAATTATTGCAAAACCTAATGCTCTGAATGAAGAGCCATATATTGGCTATCGTAATGATTTTTTAAATCGTTTTGGTTTAGTTGGTGTGCGTTTAGAGGCGCTGCCAGCCCATGCTTCTTATCGCCGGTATTATCGAGTGCTTGGTTGGGATAAGCCAGCATTACTTATGGACGCAACGCTAGATGTAACAGAGCCTTTAATGTGGTTTGTCAACGTGGATAAGCACTTGCATTCATTAGGGCTTAGTGTACCAGAAATTTATCACTATGAGGTTACAGATAATTACTCACTGGCTCTAATTGAAGATTGGGGCAGTGATGGCTATGATACTCTGATAGAGCAGGGGGCAGATGCACTACCTTTGTATGAAAAGGCAATCGGTGTTCTGGCTCATATACACAATCATGAAAAAGCTACAGATGTTGATATTGTAGAATATAGTATAGATAAGATGCTTGCAGAAGCCGAAAACCTTGTTAATTGGTATGCTCCTGCAATTTCTGGTCATGCACTTAGTCGTGAGGCAATTGATGAATATCTTACAATATGGAGAGATATTTTAAGCAATATGCCACCAATTAAGCAGAGCATTGTTATGTTTGATTATATCTTTAATAATATGATGCGAGTAGAGGGGCGTTATGAATTGCAAAGTTGTGGAATTCTTGATTTTCAAGCCGCTCGTATTGGGCCTGCTATTTATGATGTAGTATCTTTATTGGAAGATATTCGCCGTGATTTATCCAATGATGATTTTATCTATCTACGTAAGTATTATTTAGATCAAGCCAAGATTACAGAAACAGAGGAAGACTTTGATCTCTGGTTTTCTGTAATGACGATGCAACGTCATTGTAAGAATTTGGGAGGCTTAGTTAGGTTGTTTGTCCGTGACGGAAAGCCCGAGCTATTAAAGTATATTCCACGTATGCAGAGATTTGCTTGCTATCACTTAGAAAAACCTGTATTTACAGAGTTAAAGAATTGGTTTGAAAAACATAATATAGATTTAGAAAAAGAACTAGAGAAAGGCTTTGAATATGCAAAATGCTATCCAGAAAGATAAAGAAACAACAACTCCAGAATTTATTGTTGCAGATAGATTAAAGGCCGTGAAGCCATCGGCTACTTTGTCATTAACTGCAATTGCTCAAGAGCTAAAGGCTCAAGGAAAAGATGTGATTGCTTTAAGTGTGGGTGAGCCAGATTTTGACACGCCAAAACATATATGTCAGGCGGCAATTAAAGCGATGGAAAATGGTGAAACTCGCTATACTGCAGTTCCAGGAACTCCAGCTTTAAGGCAGGCAATTTGTGATAAGTTCAAAAAAGACAATAATTTAGATTATACACCAGAGCAAGTGATAGTGGGAACTGGCGGAAAGCAAGTGCTATACAACGCTTTAACAGCGACTCTTAATGCTGGTGATGAAGTAATTATTCCAGCTCCATATTGGGTATCATATCCTGATATGGTTTTATTGGCAGAAGGCAAGCCAGTGATTGTAGCTTGTACACAGGAAAATGGATTTCGCTTACAACCAGAAGATCTTGAAGCTGCAATTACTGATAAAACAAGATGGGTTTTCTTGAATTCTCCGAGCAACCCTACGGGGGCTGCTTATACTTATGATGAAATGAAAGCTTTAACTGATGTATTGAAAAAATACCCAAATGTTTGGATTATTAGCGATGATATCTATGAAAAGCTAGTTTACGATGATTATAAATTTGTTACTCCAGCAGAGGTTGAGCCAGAGCTTTATAACCGCACTCTTACTGTAAATGGCGTGTCTAAAGCATATGCAATGACAGGTTGGCGTATTGGTTATGCGGCAGGGCCTGTTCCTTTAATTAAGGCTATGAGTAAATTGCAAGGTCAAAGTACTTCTAATGCTAGCTCAATTAGTCAAGCGGCAGCTTTGGCGGCATTAACAGGGCCTCAAGAGTTTTTAACAGATTGGTGCGTGTCATTTAAACGTCGTCGTGATTTAGTGGTTGAAATGCTTAATGAAGCTGAAGGCTTGTCTTGTATAGTTCCAGAAGGGGCTTTCTATGTGTTTGCATCTTGTAAAGATTGTCTTGGTAAGAAAACACCAAATGGTAAAGTGATAGAAACTGATGAGGATTTTGCACAGTATTTATTGCAAGAGCATAATGTTGTGGTTGTGCATGGTGATGCTTTCGGTTTATCACCTTTTTTCCGTGTTTCTTATGCTCTGTCAGATGAGGTTTTAGAAAAAGCGTGCTTTAGGATACAAAAAGCATGTGCGGAGCTTGTGTAATATGTCTGATATTGAACATGAAATAGAAGCCAAAATAAACGTTTCAGCAGAAGAGATGCAAGTGGTCTTTGATGCTCTTTCTAAAGATGCGGTTAATGGTAAAATTAAAAAGAAACATCGTCCTAGAGCTTATTTTGATACAAAAAAAAGAAGAATATCTAAAGCAAAAATGGCTCTGCGTGTTCAGCACAAGGATAGCGTAGGTTACGAGCAGACACTAAAATATGAAGTAGCGTCTGATGATGAAAATAAAATGTCTAGAATCGAAGTGAAAAATACCCTAGGTAAGGATAGTCAAAAACCAGATTTGTCTTTGATTGATTTATCAACAGTGGAAGATAAGAATATTTCAGGGCAGATAAAATCTATAAGTTCTAAAAAATTAGAACATGTTTTTACAGCATCGGTTAAAAGACGTTTCTTTGTGTTGCCAGTGGAAAATAATGGTGTGGAAATTGCTAAGGTCGAGCTTGCTTTTGATGTGGGGGAAATTACTCATGCTAAGAATGAGGGTTTAGTCCATAATGTATCTGAAATTGAGGTTGAGCTTAAATCTGGAGATGCTTTAGGCGTTGATATTATGTGTGAGCATATTTTATCGATTGCACCAAATGCATATTTAAGTTCTGTATCAAAGGCAGAAGCAGGTTACCGTTTGGATAGTCATGCAAAAGAAAATGAAAAAGGTGCTTGCATTTCTACAAAACATAAGTTAAAAAGATGAACAATTAAGTTTGTATCTCCCTAAACAATCCTAAAATACTTTATCCGCTCTGCGGGCTTGAGGTTATAAGGGCTAGGGAAGAAGAAACGTTGAAGAACGGCAGATAGGAGCGTAGCTCAATTGGTAGAGCACCGGTCTCCAAAACCGGGGGTTGTGAGTTCGAGTCTCTCCGCTCCTGCCAGTTTTCAACATAAATTATTAAAGAGGTTATTAAGCGATGGCAAAATCATCAGGTGTCGTACAGTTTGGACGAGAAGTAAAACAAGAAGCAAAGAAGGTTACATGGCCAACATGGAAAGAAACAAAAGTAACAACTGTTGTTGTATTTTTTGTGGTGTTTTTGATGGCAACATTTTTGTTTTTTAGTGATTGGGTGATTTCATTAGGAATTCAGTGGATTTTGGGTATAGGAGCATAAACGATGGCTAAACAATGGTATGTATTAAATGTGTATTCAGGCTTTGAAAGAAAAGTTGTTGAAGCAATTCATGAGACAGCAAAAAAACAAAAGCTTCAAGAGTGCTTCGAAGAGGTGCTAGTGCCTATGGAAGAAGTAGTTGCTGTAAAAAAAGGTAAAAAAGTTAGTGCTGAACGTAAATTTTTCCCAGGTTATATATTGCTTAAAATGGAAATGAATGATGATGCATGGCACTTGGTTAAGCATTTACCAAAAGTAACTGGCTTCTTAGGTGGTGGTGGTAACAAACCTTTGCCTATCAGTGAAAAAGAAGCTGAGAACATTATGCGTCAAATTAAAGAAGGTGCAGATCGTCCACGTCCCTCTATTACATTCGATGTTGGCGAACAAGTTCGTGTGTGTGACGGGCCGTTTAACTCATTTAACGGTGTGGTTGAAGAGGTTGATGAGGAACGTAGTCGCTTGAAAGTTCTAGTGTCTATTTTTGGCCGTTCAACACCAGTTGAGCTTGAATATACTCAAGTAGAAAAGAATTGATAGATACTCTATTGCATGTTTTGTATAAATGATGTAAGTTTCGCAGACCTGTGAAAGAATCGGGTAAGATTCTTTGTGGTGGATTGTATTCTTAAAGTCCAAGAGTAGTCAGACCACGAAGTTGCTCATGTTAATAAGTTTATTTTTAGGAGTATAAATAATGGCAAAAAAAATTGGTGCAGTACTTAAACTGCAAGTACCTGCTGGAAAAGCTAATCCATCTCCACCAATTGGTCCTGCATTGGGTCAAGCTGGTGTTAATATTATGGATTTTTGTAAGGGTTTTAATGCTAAAACTCAGGATATGGAACCAGGTGTTTTAATTCCGACAATCATTACTGTGTATCAGGATCGTTCATTTACTTTCATTACAAAGAAACCAACAGTTAGCCACTATATTAAAAAAGCGGTAAACTTGCAAAAAGGTGGCTCTACTCCAGGGCGTGCTGTTGCAGGTCAAATTACTTGGGATCAGTGTATTGAAATAGGCCGTGAAAAAATGCCTGATTTGAATGCAAATGATGAAATTGGTGCAGCGAATATTGTTGCTGGGTCAGCCCGCTCTATGGGGCTGGAAGTTACTGGTAAATAGGATTGAAGGAGTATAAAATTATGGCACGTCATACAAAACGTTTGAAAAAAGTTTATGAAACTCATGATGTTTTAGCTCTACATTCTGTTGTGGACGCTGTGAAACATATAAAAGAAAATGCAACTACAAAATTCGATGAAACAGTTGATATTGCAATGAATCTAGGAGTTGTTCCTAGGCATGCTGATCAAAATGTTCGTGGTATGGTGCAGTTGCCTAATGGTTCAGGTAATACAGTTCGTGTAGCTGTTTTTGCACATGGTGATAAAGCTGATGAAGCAAAAGCCGCTGGTGCAGAT
>JAJFGX010000127.1 GCA_021775895.1 Alphaproteobacteria bacterium
GGCATATTGCTTGTCGTTTTCAATATCAACAAAATACTTGTAACCCTTAATGTTTTTATCCATAACTAACCTCCTAAATTATCTTTAAATACTTCCCTACTTTATTGTGTGTTTAAGACTCAACATACATAACATTAATCGCTATGTCAAGCAATTATATTTTCAGTAACTTAGCTCGCTTTTTTTGTTGACATATTATTTTTTATGTGTTATGTTATATTCTATGTAATACTTAGAAAACAATAGGATAGAAATTATGGGTATATATTTAGTGGAGTTTTGCTCTAAACTTGGCGAGTTTCTTTTTAATGATGAAGAAACAACGCCTCAATCAATGTATGTTGTTGACACTTCCAATAAAGAAAAAATAAGAACTGAACCAAGTGTTAGCCATAAAACAGCAAATAAAAACAATGACCTTACAGTATGGGTTACTACATTATCGACCATAGCTGTTTTGGCAGCTGGCGGTGCAATTGATGTGATGACTAATGATAGTACGGATAAGTCAATAGCACCTAGCCATGAAAACTCTGATAATGCAGCATTAATGATATACCAAGACCAACTAGCATTTTTAGAGCAAAAACCTAAGAATGCTGATCTAGAGTTAAAGAAGAGCTTTATGCACAATACTTTTAGGAGTGATATCCTTTCAGAAGCACAGGTTGAATCCCTATCAAAACGTTTTACAGAGAATGTTATGACTGCGAGTCAATTGGGGGCGGGTCTATCACTAGAACACGCAGAATATTTAGATGAATGTAAAGCTGATAACCCTAATATGGATTCTTTAGAAGAACTAGATGCTTGCACTGTAGACAAACATCTTAATGAGGAAGAAGATGGCCCTTGGCTTGGTTTTTTAATTGCATCAATGCTACAAGTGGGGTTGTTTATCCCAATAGCAAAAAACATGCAAAACAAACATGAGAACAATCCGTCTTCAGCCACAAAATTAGTAGCAAACAGCATACGCCGTGTGCAAGGCAAGCTACCAACTAACTATTAAAAGAAACTTATTTTAGGGACGACATCAACTCTGGCAACACTTCATTGAGATCACCAACAATGCCATAATCAGCTACGCCAAAAATTTGAGCATCTGCATCTTTATTTATAGCAACGATAATTTTAGAATCTTTCATACCTGCAAGGTGTTGAATCGCACCAGAAATGCCAATAGCTATATAAATTTCAGGAGCAACTTGCTTGCCAGTTTGCCCAACTTGATAGTCATTAGGAACCCAGCCTGCATCAACAGCGGCTCTTGATGCTCCAATACCTGCCCCCAATTTATCAGCTAAGGCAGGAATTAAATTTTCAAAGTTTTCTTTACTTCCAAGCCCTCTCCCCCCTGATACAACAATTCTTGCATCTCCAAGTTCTGGTCTATCTGATTTAGTTAGCTCTTGACTGATAAATGCTGATAGCTTTGCATCACCAGCACTTGAAATATTTTCAACACCAGCAGAACCGCCCTCGGCCACTGTTACCTCAAAAGCAGTTGGACGAATAGTTAATATTTTAATATCATCTGTAGTCTGTACCGTAGCCATCGCATTACCAGCATAAATTGGCCTAACGAATGTGTCCGCACTCTCTATTTTAACTATATCAGATATCATTTGCTTATCTAGCAAGGCTGATACTCGAGGCATCGTATTTTTACCAAACGTGCTGGCAGGTGATAAAACATGACTATAATCGCCATTACTTACAACTTTGACTATTAAGGTTGCTACATTTTCCGCTAATTGATGCTCATAGACAGTATCATCAGCTAGGATAACTTTCGTAACACTATTTACTTTCACAGCAGCATCAGTAACAGTTTGACAGTTACTACCAATAATTAGGATATGAATATCATCGCCAAGCTCTTTTGCAGCAGTGATAGCATTTAATGTTGTTGTCTTTAGTGATTGATTATCATGTTCGGCAATAACAAGAATGGACATGTATTTCTCCTCGGTTTATAATTTATTACCAATTTTTTCTATTAATTTAGCAACCGTATCATTAGCTGCACCTTCAAATAACTCGCCTGATGTCCTTGCAACAGGCTCTTCAACTTTAAGAGTTTTTGTTCTAGCCGTAGTATCTATCGATAAATCAGCAAGCACCATTTTATCTAAAGGCTTTTTCTTGGCTTTCATGATATTCGGAAGTTTTACGTATCGAGGCTCGTTCAATCGTAAGTCTGCTGTAATTACCGCAGGAATTGTTAGGCTAATAGTCTCTAGACCACCGTCGACTTCACGAGTAACGATTAACCCATCGTCATCTTTTTTTACTTCAGAGACAAAAGTTCCTTGTGACCAACCCAGCAATGCAGATAGCATTTGACCTGTTTGATTGTTATCGCTATCAATTGCTTGCTTCCCCATAAGAACAAGATCTACAGCTTCTTTTGTTGCTATTTCTTTCAATATTTTCGCTATAGATAAAGGCTCTAATTCTTGATCACCGCAATCAATTAAAATTGCTCTATCAGCCCCCATGGCAAGTCCTTTACGCAAGGTTTCCTCTGATTTAGAGCCTCCAATACTAACTAGTATAATTTCACTAGCTAAATTGTTTTCTTTCATGCGTATAGCCTCTTCCACAGCTATTTCACAAAATGGATTAATATCCATTTTAATGTTATTTAGATCAACACCACTAGAATCACTTTTAACACGAACTTTAACGTAGGCATCTATAACACGTTTAACAGGTACAAGAATTTTCATCATTATAGCTTCTTTCTTTTTGTAGTAATAATTACAAACAAAGTAACAAAAAACCAATAATAGAACAAGAAATTAGAAATAAAAAAAAAGCCCTAGCAATAAATGCTAGGGCAGACATATACATCGAAGCGAAGTACTTAGGAGATGTTAATAGAAAATCTACTAACGAATCGATTTTGCACTCTAATTATAAAAATGTCCAGTCTTAAAATAATAAATTAAGTTGTTTATATTTTACACTTTAAAATCAAGCGTATAGCTAGCTAAGCTTTTGTTGTAAATATATCAGTGTCTATTGCACACTATAAAAACGAATCTTTCTAAGTTTTTAAATTAGCTTTCACATCTATCCAACTGATAAAAAAGCTAATTCATCTCTTTCTTGCAAGGTTCTTACCTTTTTAGGCATTCTCTCGTCATGGTCACAATTCAACCATAAGCGTTCAACCGATGGGAAACCGTAAACATAGCCTTGAATATATGTTACACCATCTTTTTGTAGCATTTTTGCCTCATCAAGCGTTTCGGCCCCCTCACCCACTGTCTCAACATCACAGCCATCAGCTAATTTTTGTAACATTTGTATAAATAAGCGATTATCTTCTGTTTCACAAATTTTATGCACAAAAGATCTATCTATTTTTACAATATCTACAGCTAACTCTTTTATTTGTTTGAATGATGAATGACCAGAACCAAAATCATCTAAAGCAACCCTAGCACCTAAATCATGCAGCTTCTTTATAAAATCTTTAGCGTAGCTGATATCTTTTAATGCTATTGTTTCAGTTATTTCAACTATAACCCTATTTGCAATTGAAGGGTTTTCAGCCAATTCTTCATGCATATAATCAAGCCAATCAGGGTCATCCATAGTCCATGCTGAAATATTAATAGACAATGTTAAATCAGGAAAAACTTTAAGTTCTTCAATCGCCATTTCAGCTATATATTTATCAACTATATGAACCGTTCCCATTTTTTCAATAATTGGCATGAACTCACCGGCAGGAATAAATTTACCTTTTGCATCAGCCATTCGGGCTAAACATTCATAGAACTTGATTTCTCCTGTTTCCGCACTAATCACAGGTTGGAAGCCTAGAACAAGGCGATTGCCACCTAATGCCGACAATAACTGATCACTAGTTTTAATCCATGTTCTATATTGCTCTTTTTGCGTTTTGTTCGTAACGTAAGTCATGTAACGACCTCTGCCACCATGTTTAGCATCTTGCAGGGCGGATTCAGCCCGAACAATTAGTATTTTTGCATGATCAATAGCATTTTCATTACTTCCAGAATAAGGCAACCCTCCAACAGAAAGAGTTATAAATATATTTCCTTCTGTTGTCTGAATCGGGGCACTACGGAATGATGCTAGTAATTGAGATACAATAGATGCTATCTCTTCTCCATTGTTATCAAATATAGATAAACCGAATATATCACCAGATATCCGTGCAGCAAGACCATATTCATTAAGAAGGTCCTGTAACCGCTTAGCAACATTTTCTAAAATCTCATCTGTAACATGAGCATCAAAGGCTTCATTATACATACTCAATTTATCAATTCCTATTGCAAGCAAGTGACCTTCAACATTTCCATTGTTTTTTAAGTCTTTTTCTATTTTTGCTTGAACACTATCAACGAACCATTGCCGAGAATGCATACCTGTCAGCTTATCTTTTTCATATGTTGCTTCAACAATATCTTTCTGTAGCTTCCCATATAGTAAATGCTCCTCGTTATCTGTAATTGTAATAGCTGCTGTTTCATGAATATCAATAAAATTACCATTCTTAGCCTTAAAACGATATTTAGATACATATTTTTTGCCTTGAATTCCATCTGTACAATTTTGAAAAAGAGCTTTTCTTTTCGGAATGTCTTGTGGATTAAAGAAACTATAAAAACTATCAGCATTATTAATTTCTGGGTTAATTGAAAAGCCTTCACAGTCAGTGTTTAACCAAGTAATTTCATCTGTATGCAAGTTCCAGCAATAAGCAACTTCACCCATTTTATAAAAAAATGCCTGCATATCCTGCGCTTGATTCGTATTTACTTCTGTTTCCATTCAATTTCCTTTGGTTTTTCAGCTATAATCTTATGGTAAGCCAGAAAAGTTACTAAAACCTAAACATTTTAATAAAATTTTAAATAAATTGTTATTATTGCTTAATTAAGCTATAAAAACCCCACCTAGAACTAGGCGGGGTCAATATAGTCTTAACTGTTATGCTACAGCGACTTTTATACTGGAGCTGCACCAGAAATCTCTGTTGCCATACTGCTAAACATACCAGCTAAATCAGCACCAAATGTAAAGACTACAGCACTTATAGCAACAGCAATACCAGCTGCAATTAATCCGTATTCAATCGCAGTTGCACCGTCATCACAAGTTTTCAATGCAATTAGTTTTGTCCATAATTTTAACATATTTTCTCTCCCTTTAAAGATTAATGAGTTTCCTCAGTTTCACCATTTTTTATTTGGCTCATAATTTTAGAATAGCAGAAACAAATTAACATGGCGTAAATAATAGATACAAATCAATGTATTAGAACCATAGATTTGTTGAGTATAAACTCTAAATTAACAATTAATATTCATCAAATTTTATATGTCCTATCAAAACACAGAGTTTATGGAGTATTTCCTTTGTTTTTAGATATATAAATTTTTGGAGCTACATCACTGCTATCGTATGTTTCAATTTTTTTAACGGCTTTTTTTTGTTTTCCGTGGCTTATAAAAAACTGATCATAGAAACTAATTATTTCTTCTTTTATGCCTTTTGACATGTTTCCGTAGTTACCAGATTGTAAATTAATGCCTGACGAATCATTTGATAAATATGGCTTACCTAAATAATTAAATTCTTTCTTTAAATCACTATGGTCAAAATCATCTGTATATAATGATAAATTTTGCAATACATCCAATGCATCTTTTGCCTTATTGAAATACTCTATTACATGCTGTGCATATAAATCACGATCTTCAGGTCTCGTATAAAACATATGGAACTGCATAGCCATATGATTACCATTCCACATATCATCTTCGTTATTTTGAAGCACTGCTTGAGTTATCATATGTGATACAGGGTCATTTACTTTTAAAATATCAAGGACTGATTGGTTTTTCCACGCATTCTCTGGTGCTTTAGGGTCTCCTATCGATAGCTCTGCAGCAAATTGTGCTGAGGCAGAATATGCTTCTGACTCTTTTCCCCATGTTAATTGAATTGCTCTATCTAAACGATAAGAAAATAGATAGCCTCCCAATATCTCTTTTTTGTCTTGGCTAACATGCATTAATTCATGAATTAAACTAAAAGCTAATTCCTCAGCTTCATATTTAGATTGAAGAAAAATATCTTTCTTATCAAGCTCAGCTTTTACACCTTCCCTATTTTCAAACCTTTCATCATCAATAGTAATTTTTATATTTTCTTCTTGTCCTATCTTAAGTAAATGCCTGCCAATTCTAGTTTGTGACATCATAAACAAAGCTTTTTCAACCTTGTTGCTTACATTATTATCACGGTCTACCGTATCAAAGAATGATTTTGTAGCTAATATTGGTAGAGATATAACTGGCTGTGTTAAATAACTTTTACCATCTTCGACATATTCAATAGACCAGCTATTGTCTTGGTTATTATTTTCCAACATTTATTTTTTCTCCATTTTTTTAACCTAATTACTTTAAAGTATTGCTGTATCAAAATGCATTTAATATGTCAAGAACTTAATGTTAATTCGCGGAATTAATGCGATAAATATTGAATAGTATTAGCCAGCCATCTCTTATCTTCTGCTTCATTTAACCTGTGAGGTTGTTCTGAATGTTTGGAGTAGGTTACATAAACGAAATCTGTTTCAACAGAACTAGATATTTCTAAACAGTTTTTCGAACTCACCCTACCATCAGACAGTGAATGATAAAGATAAATGGGACATTTGATTGGCAACACATTATTGATGGGCAAATTATTATCATCATTGACAGATATTTCAAAACCTTTTCCAGATTTATCAAATATATGAGTATTACCGTATATATTTGTGGCTTGTTCTGTTAGTGACTGACCTAAACCTGCGGCTAAACCTATTATAGCTACTACTCTATCTGGCCTAGCAGATGCCAATGCCAATGCCAAATAACCACCCATGCTATAGCCCACTAAAATTTGAGGGCCAGAAGTGAGCTTGTCAAAAGTATCAATAGCCTGTGATAACCAGTCTCTTATATAGCCTTCTCCTTGTTCAGGGACAGTACTGGAGACAGATTCATCCCAACCATAATAAGCCCAGTGCGTCATAGAAATTTTATAATTATTACAGATTTCTTCGAGTAATTTTCCTTTATCTTCGTCAAGCGTATTTCTATGCCCTGGCAAATAAAACACAGACTTCGATGATTGAAAATTTAATTTCCTGTAAGCCGTTTTACCAAGCTCTGATGTTAAAAAATCCATTTTTTATTTCCTATTGTAATGATAAATAAGAACTTAGCCACTTTTTTATAATATGTCAAGAGCTTAAGGCGAAGTTATTGCTGATTCCACTATAAGCTATTGACGAATATTTGTGAGTTCTTTATCAATTGAAGTTATGAATGATGCACTTCTTATAATGGATTTTGGTTCTCAATATACTCAGCTTATAGCAAGAAGAGTGCGTGAGCTTGGTGTTTACTGTGAAATCTTCCCCTGGAACTCAGCAAAAGCAATTGAATTTGCACAAAAGAGTAAGGGAATCATTCTCTCAGGAGGCCCTGAATCAGTCACTGATAAGAATCCACCTTTTATCCCTGAGAAAATCCTTGCTGAGAATAAGCCTATATTAGGTATTTGCTATGGTATGCAAGCATTGACTACTTATTTTGATGGTATAGTTAGCCAATCTACAAAGCGAGAATTCGGCTATGCTGACGTAAGTATAGAAAACGATAATAAATTATTCAAAAATATAGATATTGATAATCTTAATGTTTGGATGTCACATGGTGATAAGGTTACGGCTCTGCCAGAGGGCTTTGACGTAATTGCAAAATCTAATAATGCACCATATGCTGCAATGGCTGATGAAAAACGTATGATTTACGGATTGCAGTTTCACCCAGAGGTTACACATACTCAATTTGGAGCAGAAATATTAAGTGCTTTTGCTGTTGATATTTGTGGTTGTGCTACTGATTGGACACCACATAATATTGCGGAAGTTGCGATTGATGATATGCGTCAAAAAATTGGTGATGACCATGTTATTTTGGGATTGTCTGGAGGGGTTGATTCTTCCGTAGTCGCCGCCCTACTACACCAAGCTATAGGCACGCAGCTTACATGTATCTTTGTTGATACTGGACTACTACGTTTAAATGAGGGCGATATGGTGATGGACATGTTCGCTGATCATATGGGCGTGCATGTTATTCGAGTTAATGCAGAAGCTAGATATCTTAAAGCTTTAGAAAATGTAACAGACCCAGAAAAAAAACGTAAAATTATTGGCGGTTTATTCGTTGATATTTTTGAAGAGGAAGCCTCTAAAATTGATGATGCTAAATATTTAGCTCAAGGTACTATTTATCCAGATGTAATCGAATCTGCTGGTATAGAAAATGGACAGGCACATGTGATTAAATCTCATCATAATGTTGGTGGTTTGCCAGCTGATATGGGACTTGACCTTATTGAACCATTGCGTTTCTTATTTAAAGATGAAGTTAGGCGTATCGGTATTGAGCTAGGCTTGCCAGAACATATGGTGTATCGTCACCCATTTCCAGGGCCAGGGCTTGGGGTTCGAATTCTTGGCGATATCAGAAAAGAATATGCTGATTTATTACGCCTCGCCGACCATATTTTTATTGAAGAGCTAGTAAATTACGATTTATACGATAAAACATCGCAGGCTTTTGCTGTATTCCTACCCGTTAAATCCGTTGGTGTTATGGGTGATGGGCGTTGCTATGACTATGTGATTGCTCTTAGAGCGGTTGAAACCATTGATTTCATGACTGCAAGATGGGCAAACTTGCCTTATGATTTTCTTGACCATGTTTCAAGGCGTATCGTTAATGAGATTAAAGGCATTTCTAGAGTGGTTTATGATATCTCTGGCAAGCCTCCCGCAACAATTGAGTGGGAATAGCTATAACTGCTATATTTTTATAAAAAAAAGATATAGTATTGTAATCTGTAGACTATAACTAAATAAAATCAGGAATAAGAAATAATGACAAATGCACAACAAGCTGAAAATATGGACATAAATACATCAAAAGAATTCGAAATGGACGACCTTGTCGCATTGTGTAAACGCAGAGGTTTTGTTTTCAGAGCCTCCGACATTTATGATGGAATAAATGGTTTTTGGGATTATGGCCCACTTGGCACTCTACTAAAAAATAATTTAAGAGATATGTGGTGGCAAGATATGGTGATTGCTCCGCCTATTGGTCCTGATGGCTCGCCTTTGCAAATTGTTGGCTTAGATAGTTCTATCGTACAAAATCCAAAAACATGGGAAGCCTCTGGGCATATTGCAGGTTTTAGTGACCCTAGAGTTGATTGTAAAGAGACTAAGCGTCGTTATAGATCGGACCATTTAATAGTTTATATTCCAAACAATGAAAAAGAGCCGTATTGTGCTTTTCTTGAAGGTGAACTATCTAAAGCTCAATTAAAAAAACTTAAAAAAACATCAGGTTCAGATGATCTATCTAGCTTTGATGTCAAGAATTTAGAAGCTTTTCCTGAAGCTGATTACAATAAAATAATTGGGCCAGATACAAATACTATTGGTACTTTGACAGAGCCTCGTGACTTTAACTTAATGTTTAAAACTTATGTCGGAGCAACTGCGACCGAAGATGATGTTGCTTTTTTACGTCCTGAAACTGCTCAAGGTATTTTCTTGAATTATAAAAATGTCATGTCTAGTAGCCGTGTGAAAATTCCTTTTGGTATAGCACAAGTAGGTAAAGCATTCCGTAATGAAGTTACTCCACGTAATTTTATTTATCGCTCCCGTGAATTTGAACAAATGGAAATGGAATGGTTCTGTCACCCTGATGACGCTAAAAAATGGCATGATTTTTGGATTGAAGAACGTCATAACTGGTGGAAAAAGCTCGGCGTGAACACTGAAAATATGATAATCCGTCCGCATGAACAAGATGAGCTGTCTCACTACGCAAAAGAAGGCTATGGAACTGTAGATATTGAATATAAATTTCCTTTCACTGCCCCTGGTTTTGGAGAGCTGGAAGGTATTGCTCACCGTTGCGATTTTGATTTAACTGAGCATCAAAAATTCTCTGGTACAAAAATGGAGTATGTTGACCCTCAAGCACCTGATGATAGATATATCCCGCATGTGATTGAGCCTGCCGCTGGTTTAACTAGAGGTATCTTAGCCGTACTTGCAGAGGCGTACACTCCTGACCCTAACCGCCCAAGCAAAGTTTACATGAAGTTTAATCCAAAGCTAGCTCCTATAAAAGTAGCTATACTTCCTTTAATTAATAAAGATGGTTTGCCAGAAATTGCAAACAAGCTCTATTTATCATTAAGAACAAAGTTCATGACTGATTTAGATGTTAAGCAGAATATTGGTAAACGCTATGCTCGCCATGATGAAATTGGTACTCCTTTCTGCCTAACTATCGATTCAGATACACCAAATGATAATGCTGTAACTGTTAGGCATCGAGATACTATGCAACAAGAACGTGTTTCTTTGGATAAAATAGAACAATTCCTTGCAGAAAAACTTTTATAGCCTATAAGTTGTGAACAAATGCTAAAGAAATTTAGAAATAGATATATAACAACAGCAATACCATTGATTTTTTTGCTTGCTTTAGGCGGAAAGAATGCAACAGCGATTGAAACAGATCTTAAAACACCTGTAGAGATTACAGCTGATGGACTGGTGCATAATGATATGGATCAAGAGGTTATGGCTGAGGGAAATGTTGAGCTTGTTCAAGGAAAAAAAATACTACGCGCTGACCGTATAATCTACTCTCTACATAGTGATAAAGCTCTGGCAACTGGCAATGTAAGTTTCCTAGATGAAAGTGGCGATGTTCACTTTGCAAAAAGCTTAGAGCTAAACAGCGATTTAAGCGATGGTTTTGTAGTTGAGCTTCGCTCTATGCTTGCAGATGGCTCACGTTTTACCGCAAGCAAGGCTACACGTGAAAATGGCACTAAAATGACCATGACAGAGGCTTCTTATACTCCATGTAAAATTTGTAAAGATAACCCAGATAAAGCACCACTTTGGCAAATAACAGCCGATAAAGTGGTATATGATCAGGAAAACAAAGAAATATCGTACAAAAATGCTTACTTAGAACTTCTTGGAGTACCAATTGCCTACACGCCAATTTTTTCTCACCCTGACCCAAACCAGCGACAAAAAAGCGGATTTCTTCGCCCTAAAGCAGGTTGGACGTCCGATTTAGGTACTTTTGTTAATACTGGCTATTATTGGGGTATTGCACCTGACAAAGACTTGACGCTATATGCCCAGCCTACAACAAGACAAGGGCTTTTATCACAAGGTGAGTATCGCCAACGCTTTCAAAATGGTAAAATAAGCATAGCTGGAAGCATCGCTTATGATTCACGTAGAACAAAAGAAAGTGGGCTGATTGAAGAAAATAAACAGCGGGCTCATATTGATGCTAATGGACAATTTGATTTAACTGATACATGGCGTGCTGGTTTTGAACTTGAAAGAGCGTCGGACAAAGAATATTTGAGGCTCTACGACATCAATGATAAAGATATCCTTGAGAGTAAAATATTTGCTGAACGCTTTTCAAATAGAGACTACACGGTTGTGGAAGCTATAAGCTTACAAGATGTAAGGCTTGGCGATAGAATAACACAACCTGAGATTCTGCCATGGTTTGAACACACAATGTACGGAAAACCAAATAACCTGCTAGGTGGCAGATGGATGTTTGGGCTTGGTAGTGTCGGCTTATACCGTAGTAACGATGAACAAGATATGTTTAGAACTTCAATTGAAGGCGGTTGGGAGAAACAATTTACATCCGTCAGCGGTGTGAAAACAGTAATTGAAACTAAAGCACGTACAGACCTTTACACTATTCGTGATCATAGTGTTGCTGCTGTTGGCAATAACACAGAGCTTCGTTTTTTTCCTTATTTACATGCAAAAACCAGCTATCCCATGGTTAAATCTTTGACAAATAGCAACTGGATTATAGAGCCTATTGTCTCTGCAACAATTGCAGCTGATGTTGATAATAATGACCGCTCTGTTCCAAATGAGGATAGCCTTGATGTACAGCTAGATGTAAGTAACTTATTTGAGGCCACTCGTTTTCCTGGTGTTGATAGAGTTGAAGATAGTGGACATGGCTCTATAGGACTCAAAACTGGATTATATGGTCATAATGGTTGGTATGGAGAAGCTTTTCTTGGGCAAAGCGTTCAATTTAACCCAAAAGAAAACTTATTCCCCGACGGCTCTGGTTTAGAAGAAAAATATTCTGATATAGTTGGGCAAGTCAGCTTAGGTATGGGCAGGTATTTAGACCTTGATTATAAAATACAGCTAGACAATGATAGCTTGAATTCACGCAGGCATGAATTAATTGGCTCAGGTGTCTATGGCCCTATTGATTATAATACACGTTATATTTTTGCAAACACGGTAGATGGTACAGGCTTTAGTGAATCTCGTGAACAATTACAATTCGGTGCTGGATATAACTTTGCTAATAACTGGCGAGTCGATTTTTCATCATTGA
>JAJFGX010000128.1 GCA_021775895.1 Alphaproteobacteria bacterium
CAGCAGCTAGATTTGCTGCTTCAGCCTTTGTTGGCCACCACAATTGTGTGGCGGCAGCAACAACCAATCCACCACCAAGAAAGCTTCTTCTATCAAGGTTATTATCACTATTAGTTTTTATTTCTTGCTCTTTATTTAACATCTACAAATATTCCTAAAATTACGACTCTTACCAAGCTAGTATATCTCATAATTAAATATTATTCCATAGTATTTTAATACTTATTTTAATTGACATAATATATAAAATAGTGTATATATTAAGATACATTAAATAAACACGGTTAGAAGATGAAAAAAGAAAGTGAAAATGCGGAATTATCTTGGTGGAAAAAAGCCACTCATAAAGATGCTAATATTTTTATAAAAATAGCACGCTCAACTCTCTTGTTGATAGCGGCATACTCTGCTTATACAACAATACTACCGCATGTTCTTTCTGGGCGCTCAATAACTGATAATGAAGAGGTTATACTACAGGAAATGGGTTATAAGTCTTCTATTGATGCTAACAAAGTGCTGTTTCATACTTCAGATTTTGCGGATAGTTATTTAGAAGTGATGCAAAGCTCATTCTCAGTAAATGGTAATGTTATTTTGATACATAGTAGTGAATATAAAGACGACTATAGCAAAGAAAGTAATATAACCAAAGGATTCTGGGAACATGAGATGGGGCATATTTGGCAAAAGCAAAACTGTGTTCTTTTCACAGAAATAGAATCCATTAAGAACATGTATAATGTCTTGGTTAAAAAAGAAGATGCTTCAAATCTGTACAATTATACTCTTGATGATAAAAAAGATCTTTTGGATTATGGGGTTGAACAACAACCGACCATAATAATGGAGTTTCATCAACTAACACATTATAACCAAAAGCCATATGCTGTAAATAATCAAACCATAGGTGACCTTAGCCAAGCAGAGACTGAAGAGCTGGAAAGAAAATATAGAGCTGTATTAAAAAATTTTTTAAAAGACCCATCATATGCGAATGGTAAATGCTTAGGTATTTAATCCCTAATCGTGATAGGTGGTACATAATCCAACTTTATACCATGTAATCTTTACAGCACCAGAAAATGTTTTGAGGCAAACTTTATCACCCACTCTAAATGCTTGATATACATATTTAGATACTTTTACTTCAGTGGGATTTGTATTATCACCCCATTTAGAAACTATAAATGATCTATAATCGTAAGGATGATCTACTGGATCATAAGAATTACCGGCATTATCATATGAACTATTTGCTTTGTTCTTATTAAGTATATTTACTTCAAACACTTGCTGTGGCTTTTTTGTATCTAATAAAGAATTTAATGTACCAACAGCACCTATATTATAAATTGCTAGAAATAATAAGACAGCAACAAAGCCCCATTTATTATCTTTTAAGAGTTGTCCATCAACTCGCACCGCTATAATTACCATTAATAACGTGCTAGAGGTTGCTAGTATAAATAGCTCTTGTAAGTCTATAATATTAATATTAATAAATAGGTACCTAGAAAGAATAAGTCCAGGTATAAATAATGGCCAAGATAACTTTGGCCTTAAATCTAAAATATTACCGCTTAAGTTAAATAATCCCTTATTCTTTCCTGCTATAATCAATACAATCAATGGAATCACAGCTAAAGATATTAGCAAGTAATGATTATCCACAAAGAAAGCAAGACCACCTATTATTATAGTAATAATACTTATGGCTTTAGCCAGCTTTTCGCCATTTATTAGCGATTTATCTACTTCTTCTAAGTCTTTATCTGGAAAAAGTTCTTTTTTAGTTTCTTCAAAATGTTTCACTGCATCTTCTTCATCTAAGTTAGACAATGAAGATATCCAGCACCATAATGCCTCATCAATTTTAATGTTGTACACATACATTTTTATTTTTTTACGTAAGGAATCTTTAGGTATCAAATATAATTCATGCTCGTAATCAACTACAGATGCAATCTCATCTCTATAAATAGAACGCATTGACTTTATGCCATAGATCTCAATTTTATCTATATAAAGGATAATTTTTGATTTTATCGTATCTACGAATAGATATAACCCCAATAATAAAAAGAAAATAGAAGCTCCAACGCTAATAAATGATAAAAATTCTGGGTCTATAGAAAACATATATACTAGAGAATAGACACTTCCAGCAATTGAGACAGTAGCCAGAAACAACAAGAATATTTTCCACCCAATACTTACCCTATATTCACGAGGGTAGTTAAAGTCTTTAAAATAAACTAATTCTTCGATCTGTTGATCATCCTGCATTAAATATCCAAAAACTTATCAGTTAGGTCCTTGCCTTTTAATTGCTTTTTTAGGTATAGCATTATCATTAGAATTTTTAAGTTTTTTTGCCTCAGCAATTTTATTCTTATCAATCTCTACTAAGATTTTTTTATCTGGTTCTCCCTTAAGAGTTTTAGGGAAGCTGTCAAAAAATTCAACCATGCGTGGACGCTCTGGCCCTGATAGCTTCTCTTTTAGAAAGCTGTGCAACTCAGTTTGGCTTAAAGTAGCATTAGGTTTTAAAACTATATAAGCCTTAACAGTTTCACCACGTTTATCATCTGGCAAACCTGCAACAAAGCATTCAGCAACTGCATTATGCTTCATAATTGCTTTTTCAACATTTATTGGATATACATTATTTCCTTGCGTGATAATCATATCTTTTTTACGACCAGTAATGTACGTAAAGCCATCTTCGTCCATATGTCCTAGATCACCAGTTAGGAAGAAACCGTCTTCTGTCATAGTTTCTTCTGTTGCTTTATCATTTTTCCAATAGCCTTTCATAACTTGAGGCCCACGTAAGGCAATTTCACCTTTAACATTAATTGGAACTGTTTTGTCTGGAAAGTCCATATCACGAATACTAACAATAGTATCAGGCATTGGCAGTCCTATAGAGTTCTTTTTTTGAACACCTGTAAATGGATTAGCTACAACCACTGGCGATGTCTCAGAAAGACCGTAGCCTTCAAACAAAATGCTGCGAGTGTTTTGTTCAAACTTTGTTTTTATCTCATCATCTAGGGGAGCTCCGCCTGAAATAGATAAACGCAAAGATGTTAAATTATATCTACCAGGATATTTTTCAACCGTGTCCATCATTGCTTTATAAATAGCAGGAACACCAGCAAAAATGGTATGTTCACCCTCATCTATAGCTTTTAGAGTGTCTTCTAAGTTGAAAGTTGGCATCATATCAAGCTCTGCACCGATAGACATACTAAAGTTCATTTCAGCAGTCATTGCAAATACATGGAAAAATGGCAAAACAGCTAACATTTTATGCTGATCAATATTATCTTCCCTTGCCATGCTGAACCACTCATCAACTTGTTTGGTATTGGTGTAAATATTAGCATGAGTTAACATTGCGGCTTTTGGCAAACCAGTAGTTCCACCTGTATATTGTAGAACTGCAACATCATTCTCAGGGTCGATTTGGACAGGTTCTGGGTTGCCTTTGTTCTTCAACATTTTAAAGAAGTCAATATGTCTGCCATCATTAGGGATTTTTGCAGACCATTTTTGTTTTTCTATAGGTAGCTTTTTACCTTTAAATTCTTTATCTATAATATTTTTAATGCCAAATAATATCTTTTTTGTCGTTGGCAAATTATCACCAAGGCTACATGTTACAACTTTCTTTAATTTATGTCCTTTATCTAGCATAGCTCCCATTTTAGGATAGATAGAACCCATATCAAGAGTAACTAGAACCTCTGCATCACTATCTTTTATAAAATGTTCTATCTTTTCTTCTGGGTAAGTTGGGTTAATATTAACAACCGTTGCACCAGCCTTCAAAGCTCCAAAATAAGACACAACATAAAAAGGCGAATTAGGCAGACATAAAGCAACTTTACTGCCTTTCTTTACTCCCATATCTTGAAAACCTTTTGCGGCTTTATCAACCATTTCACCAATTTTTTTATAGCTATATTTTTTCCCCATAAATGAAACAAATGTTTTATTATTGTGTTTGCTAATGGATTTATCAAAAAACTCAACCATAGACTTTGGCTCTATTTTTTGATTCCAATCTACATCTACTGGGTAGACCTTTTCCCAAGGGTATGCAGTTTTCTTCTCTGGTTGTTCTCTGTCCATTATAAATATCCTCAATATTAAAATTATGTGCTATAAATATGCTATATTTTTACTATTTAAGCAAGCGTTAAATTCAATGATACTTGTGATATTTATCTAATTGTTATACTTTTATAAAGCAATATTAAATAGACTTTAAGGGGTAAAATAATGTCAGAACATCACATATTTCCTGTTTCAGCAGAAACCGCTGATAGTGCAAAAATTAATAAAGCCAAATATGAAGAAATGTACAAGAATTCTATTGAAGATAATGATGGTTTTTGGGCAGAGCATGGCAAACGCATAGACTGGATAAAACCATATACGAAAGTAAAAGATGTAGATTTTACTAATAACGTTGAAATTGGCTGGTATACTGATGGTACATTAAATGCTTGTTATAATTGCGTTGATCGTCACTTACCAAGCCGTGCAGAACAAACAGCTTTAATCTTTGAAGGTGATGAACCTACGACAAGTAAGAATATCACTTATAGTGAATTAAAAGATGAAGTTAGCCGCCTTGCTAATGCGATGAAATCCAGAGGCGTTAAAAAAGGTGATAGAGTAACTATCTATATGCCAATGGTTACTGAGGCTGTTTATGCTATGCTTGCTTGCACCAGAATTGGTGCTGTTCATTCTGTAGTTTTTGGCGGTTTCTCACCTCAAAGCTTAAAAGACCGCATTCTTGATTGCAAATCAGATATAATAATCACAGCAGATGAAGGGGTTAGAGGTGGCAAAAAAATACCACTAAAAGCCAATGTTGATGAAGCGTTAAAAGACTGCCCTAATGTACATACAGTAATTGTCCTTGAACGTACAGGCGGTAGTGTTGCATGGCAAAATGAACGTGATGTTTGGTATCATGAAATTTGCGATGCTCAATCAACAGATTGCCCTTGTGAAGAAATGAATTCTGAAGACCCATTGTTTATTCTATACACATCAGGTTCAACAGGAAAACCAAAAGGGGTATTACATACAACTGGTGGATATATGGTCTATGCCTCAATGACGCATGAATACGTATTTGATTACCATGACGGAGAAGTTTACTGGTGTACCGCTGATGTTGGTTGGGTCACAGGGCATAGCTATATAGTCTATGGGCCTTTGGCTAATGGTGCTACAACTCTTGTCTTTGAAAGCGTACCTAATTATCCAAATTGGAGTCGCTTTTGGGACGTCGTCGATAAACACCAAGTAAATATTTTCTATACTGCACCAACGGCTATACGTGCTTTATTAAGAGAGGGTGATGCACCAGTTAAAACGACAAAACGTGATAGCTTGCGTATCCTAGGTTCCGTTGGCGAGCCAATTAATGAAGAAGCATGGCTGTGGTATTATGATGTTGTTGGTGAAAGTAAATGCCCAATTGTTGATACTTGGTGGCAGACTGAAACTGGTGGTATATTAATCACTCCATTTCCAGGTGCAACAGATTTAAAACCAGGATTAGCTTCTTTTCCATTTTTTGGTGTTGAGCCTGCTTTGGTTGACGGTGATGGTAATATCATTCAAGCAACAGAAGCCGAAGGTAACTTAGTAATGCTAAACAGTTGGCCAGGGCAAATGCGAACACTCTATAATGACCATGATCGCTTTATACAAACATATTTTACAACATTCCCTGGTAAATACTTCACAGGTGATGGAGCAAAACGTGATGCTGACGGTTATTATCGTATAACTGGTCGAGTTGATGATGTTATTAATGTTTCAGGGCATCGTTTAGGTACAGCTGAAATTGAAGAGGCATTGAATGCTCACCCAAAAATTGCAGAATCTGCGGTTGTTGGTTTTCCTCATGATATTAAGGGGCAAGGAATCTATGCATATGTCACATTAGTTAATGGCGAGAAACCTAGTGATGATTTACGCAAGGAATTAATTATCTGGGTACGTAAAGAAATTGGCCCTATTGCCACTCCAGATATATTGCAATGGTCGCCCGCCCTACCAAAGACTAGGTCAGGTAAAATAATGCGTCGTATTTTGCGTAAAATTGCAGATGGCTCACATGATCAGCTAGGTGATACTTCTACTCTTGCCGATCCATCTGTTGTAAATGAGCTGGTTGAAACTCATGTAAATATAATTGCAGCATAAGAAAGCATATAAAAGCATGATAGCAAAAAATAATAATGGTAATGTTCTATTTTTAATTCTTATCGCTGTGGTTTTATTTTCAGCTTTATCCTATGCAATAACCAGCTCTAGCAAAGGTGGTGGCTCTGTTGATAAAGAACAGAACCTTATTCATGCAGCACAAATTACTCAAGCTGGTGCAGGACTTGCTGTTGCTGTTCAAAAAATGGTGATGTTTGGAACGATTGCCGCTAATTTAGACCTAGACACAGGAGATAATGAAACTGAATGCACAACAGGGGTTGATTGCGTATTTGCCGCAGAAGGTGGAGATCAGTTAGAACCGTATTTCCCAAGTGCAGCACAAGGAACACCATTCTATCAAGAGCTTTCTGTAGGAAAATCTATAAGTAATGTTGGCACAACAGCAGCAGAGATATTATGGGGAGTAGACAATATTTCATTAAGTTTATGTCAGCAAATAAATAAAGGGCTTGGTTTCCAAGTAAGTCCAGTACCAGAAGATACTAATGATTCTAACACTATCCAAGGTGAGGCTTCAGAGTTTAGCGGTGAATATGCTTTTTGTGAAGACGCAACAACAGGTGCTGGAACATATTATATTTATTGGCATGTTCTTTTAGCTCAATAATTACGCTACTTGTTTTAACTGTGATATTTGGTTTGGTAGAACTTCTATCAGTGCGTTTGCTAATGCATACATATCCTCATCAGTGTGCAATGGCGATGGAGTTAAACGCAAGCGTTCAGTTCCCCTTGGCACTGTTGGGTAGTTAATTGGCTGCACATAAACACCAAAATTTTCTAATAAATCATCGCTAGCTTTTTTGCAAAGGCGTGGGTCTCCAATCATTACAGGCACAATATGCGTATCTGTATGCATGATATTAATGCCTTTCTCTATTAAGATAGCCTTTAAACGAGATGCCCGCTCTTGGTGCTGAATACGCTCTGTTTGTGATTCTTTTAAGTGTTTAACGCTGGCAATAGCCCCACTTAAAATTGATGGTGGTAGTGCAGTTGTAAAAATAAATCCAGATGCATAGGAACGCACAACATCAATAATAGGTTGAGTGCTTGCGATATATCCACCCATAAGCCCAAAGGCCTTTCCAAGTGTGCCTTCTATTACATCTATTTTATGCATTAATCCTAGTTTTTCTGCTATTCCACCACCTCTAGCTCCATACATGCCAACAGCATGCACTTCATCAAGATATGTCATAGCGCCAAATTCTTCTGCTATATCGCAAATCTCTGCAATTGGAGCAATATCTCCGTCCATAGAATAAACACTCTCAAAAGCAATAAATTTAGGTCTACAGCGTTCAACTGAATTTAATAGCTCACGTAGATGATCAATATCATTATGGCGGAAAATATATTTATCACATTGGCTTTTACGAATACCATCAATCATAGAGGCATGATTCATAGCATCTGAGAAAATCACACAATCTGGTAAAAGCTTAGTTAGAGTACTTAACGTAGATTCATTTGAAACATAGCCAGATGAAAATAATAAGGCAGATTCTTTACCATGTAAGTCTGCTAGCTCAGTTTCAAGCTCTACATGATATTTAGTTGTTCCAGAAATATTACGAGTACCACCTGCCCCCGCACCAGAGTTTTTAACTCCGTCACAAACAGCATCAATTACTTTTTGATGGTGTCCCATACCAAGATAATCATTACTGCACCATATAGTTATATCTTTTTCAATACCGTTAGCATTACGATATACAGCATGTGGATATTTACCAACAACACGCTCAATATCTGCGAATACTCGGTAACGACCCTCTTTATGTAGGTCGTCAAGACGAGCTTGAAAAAAATGACT
>JAJFGX010000129.1 GCA_021775895.1 Alphaproteobacteria bacterium
TCATGGAGACCTCAACAAAGAAGCTGATGTTTCCGAAGCTCAAATTATGGAACTAACAAAATTATTTGAAAACAATATTGCCCCTGTTACTGATTTTGGTTTAAAAACCATGACAACTGCACGAGCATCAAACCTTGATGAATGTCGTATAGATACACATAGCTCTAATAATATCACTCAAGATTTTAACGCTATCAACTCTTGCATAGATGATGAAGTAAAAAGTACAAGTGATGCTACTGTGCTACCTGCAATGCTGTCTTTTCTTGTTGCTTTTGGTGGTACTTTATTTGGCTCTGTTCCATTAAAAGATTGGAAAAATGAACCAACACGTATAGAGAGAACAAAAAGAAGAAAAAATAAATTCACTAACTATTAAATTGAGGACACAAAAATGGAAAATGAAAATACAAAAGTAAACATTAAGCACTACATTGGTAAAACTGTTGACAATCCGTTCATTTCTATACCTGCGATAATTCTTTTTTCAACGACAATGACAATGTCAGCGATGAATTATGTATTAGATGAAACGCCTGATAATATTGGCACAGAGAATCAAACTGCTGAATATTCTAGAATAACAAATGCCATAAAAGAACTGGGAACTTATAAGGCTGAGCTAGAAATAAAGAACCTCGAAAGCCAAATAGCAGAAGCAAGAGAGCAAGCAAATTCAAATGAAACTAAAAATACGTCTATAGATATTGATGAAATGAATAAAAACTTCTATTTTGATAGCTACCGTATTCTTAACGATATTTACACACATGGCGATGTAGCAAAAGAAGCAGATATTTCTGAAGCTAATGTTATAAAATTAACAGAGTTATTTGAAAGCATTATTGCACCTGTCACTGATTTTGGAATAGACAGCATAACACCAGAAAATATATCTAATCTTGATGAATGCCGCATAGAGCTCGGCAATGATGGTAATGACAGAAACTTTATGAAGCAATTTAAAGATGTAAGTGACTGCACAGATGATGAAAGAAAAGATAAGAATGATCGTGCAGGAGCAACTGGAGCATTAGCTCTCATAGCAAGCGCTATTTTAAGCCTTTTTGGTGTCCTAAATATGGCTGAATGGAAAGATGAACCTAGTCACATTCCAAAGAAAAGAAAAAACATATGCAAATATTAATATCACAGAGATTGATTAATTAATAAAGCCCTCCAGTACCCGTTGTGATACTAGAACCTATACTGTTATTCTGCCCTTGAAAATCTATAGGCACTAGTTTTTCGCCATCAAAAATAACAGGTGTATTGCTAGGCTCTGTTCCTGCAATGAAAGCATCAATAATCACGTGTTCGTCCTCAGGCTCTGCACGAGTACCATCTGTTCTATCTATTTTAACTAAACGAATACCTGATGGAATACGAAATGGAATTGCTGACTTGTCCACTAATGCTTCTTCCATAAAGCTCTTAAAAATAGGTACAGCAACCTTAGACCCTGTTTCTTTTTTACCCATAGGGCGAGGATTATCAAAGCCAACATAAACACCAACGACTAAATCAGGTGTATACCCTACAAACCAAGTATCTTTTTCTTCATTCGTTGTACCTGTTTTACCTGCTAACGGATAGCCAAGAGAATTTAGTTTTACGCCTGTTCCTCTCTTAACCACGCCCTCCATGATTGAGACCATTTGATATGCGTTTTGTTCAGATAAGACTTGTTCTCTATCATCACTTATTTCTGGTACTTGCTGTTTTTCCCATTCAATTAAAGAGCCACAAGCTTCACAAGCTCTGTTATCATGCTTAAAAATTGTTGTGCCATCTCTATCTTGAATACGATCAATGAAGGTTGGTAGCACTTTTTTTCCACCGTTAACTATACTGCTATAGGCTGTGACCATACCTAACAAAGTTGTCTCCCCCGCTCCCAAGGCCATTGATAATACCTGAGGCATATTATCCATTACTCCTAGCCTTGAGACAATCTCTGAAATCTCATCAACACCTAATTGATTAGCAAGCCTCACTGTCATTAAGTTTCTAGATTTTTCAATTCCTATACGCAATGGAGTTGGCCCATAAAATTCTTTGGTATAATTACTAGGTCTCCACTTTCCAAGTCCATGCCCTTGATCCAAAACAAACGGAGCATCTAAAACTAGTGTAGCTGGTGTATAGCCTTTTTCTAGTGCCTTTAAGTAAACAAATGGCTTAAAAGCACTCCCCGGTTGCCTTAATGCTTGAGTCGCTCTATTAAATTCACTGATTTCATAGCTAAAACCGCCAACCATAGCAAGCACACGGCCTGTATGAGGATCCATAGCAATTAAACCACCCTGAACTTCAGGCATTTGCCTATAATGATAAACATCAACACCACTTTCTAATTTTTCACCAGAAGGTTCGGTTAAAATAACATCACCTTTTTTTAGCACCTGAGAAACTGAAGTTATCTCCGTTCCCATTGCAAAGTTAGATATACGTTTTCTTGCCCATTTGACTTTATTATAAGTAATGACTGCCTTTTTTCCGCTACTAAAACCAATATTAGCTATTTTATCACCTGTTTTTAAAACCACTGCCAATCGCCAGTCTTCCGCTCCTACTGGTTGTGCTATTTCCTTTAATTTTTCTTGCCAGTCTTCAAGGATATCAATTTTTGCAATATGATCTCTATGTTTGCCATGCCTGCGATCATAGGCAACTAAGCCACTACGCAATGATTTAATTGCGATTTTTTGCAATGTTGGGTCTAATGAAGTTTGGACAGCCAACCCTCCCTCATACAAAGATTTATCACCATATTTATTAATTATTTGACGACGCACTTCCTCTGCAAAATATGAAGCATTTGTATAACTTCCATCAGCACTCTGTGTTGTAATTAATGGCAATTGTTTAGCTTTTTTATAATCATCAAAAATTATATACTTATTTTCCGCCATACGAGATAAAACCCAATTGCGCCGAATAACTGCAGCATCATATTTACGCACTGGATGATAGTTATTCGGAGCTTTAGGTAATGCTGCTAGGTATGCTGCTTCTTCCAGAGTTATATCTTCCAAAGACTTATTAAAATAATTTATTCCAGCGGCTGCCACTCCATATGTTCCCATACCTAAATAAATTTCATTTAAATACAGTTCTAATATTTGATCTTTAGTGAAGGCTTTTTCTAAACGAAAGGCAAGCAAAGCCTCTTTAATTTTGCGTTCATAGGAAACTTCATTAGTAAGAAGGAAATTCTTTGCAACTTGCTGAGTAATCGTAGATGCTCCAACCAAGCGTTTGCCTGAGCTTTTATTACGTATATTTGTATGAATTGCACGTAAAACCCCCATAAAGTCGACGCCTGTATGGGTATAAAAATTTTTATCCTCGGCTGAAATAAAGGCCTCTTTAATAACATCAGGAATTTCATTTATAGGAATAAATATGCGTTTTTCTGTTGCGAATTCCGCCATGAGTTTTCCATCATATGCATGCACTCTAGTAATAATTGGGGGTTTATAATTACCTAATTGATCAAATTTAGGTAAATCAGCTCCAAAATAATACAGGATCCAAACAAACACGGCCACACCAGCGATTAATCCTATTATCGCCAGAGAAAATAAAGCTGAAAAACTGCGAAAAATCCATTTCATATTTTATTACACCACTACACCGCTATTGCAATTGGCCCATTAGCACTGCCATGGATAAACTGCTCAACATATGCGTTTCCAGAGTTTTCAATACCTTCAGCATCTCCTCGCCAAATAATTTTACCATCATATATCATCGCAACATCATCGGCAATTTTTCTAGCACTTGCCATGTCGTGGGTAATAGTCAAGGTTGTTGCTCCAAGCTCTTTAGTCGCTTTTACAATCAGATCATTAATTACATCTGCCATAATAGGATCAAGCCCTGTGGTTGGTTCATCAAAGAAAATAATTTCAGGATCAGTTGCAATAGCTCTCGCTAATGATACTCGTTTTTGCATACCACCAGATAGTTCCGCAGGGTATAATTTAGCCACACGTTCACCAAGCCCAACTGAGCGTAGTTTTTCCACCGCAACCCCATATGCTTCTTTTCTTGGCATTGCATGATTTTGCAAAAGCCCAAAAGCAACATTTTCCCAAACAGGCAGGCTGTCAAATAAAGCCCCCCCTTGAAATAACATGCCAAATTTCTGCATAATTCCATCACGCTTATGTATGGGCAACTTTGTAACATCTTCACCATCAACTAATATTGTTCCACTGTCGGGAACAATTAATCCTAAGATAGATTTCAGCAAAACTGATTTACCAGTACCAGAGCCACCAATAATAACTACGGACTCACCTTTATGTATGTCTAAAGAAGCACCACATAGTACATGGTTATCACCAAAAGATTTACAAACATCTTTTAGCTGAATTTTTATGTCTTTATTTTTTTTAGTCACAATTTAAGATTCCTTGAAATAAATAATCTATGAGAAAAATATTTTTGTAATTATAAAATTAAAAATTAAAATTAAGATAGAAGCTGAAACTACCGCATTTGTCGTTGCACTTCCGACCCCTTGCGCACCTCTACCAGAATTGTAACCATGGTAACAACCCATTAACGTAACCAAGAATCCAAAGACAGACGCCTTAACCAATCCTGAGATAACGTCCATAGCCTCTAAATACTCCCAAGTATTACGTAGGTAGTTTTCAGGGGCAAAACCAAGTGAATAAATACTAACAATATAGCCTCCAAGAATTCCTATAATATCACCAATTAAAACTAAAATTGGTAGCGTTAAAATACCAGCTATCAGCCTTGGTGCAATTAAGTACTTATAAGGATTAGTCGATAAAGTATTCAAAGCGTCAATTTGCTCTGTTACTCTCATTGTTCCAATCTCTGCTGCGATTGATGCACCGACCCTGCCTGCTACCATCAGCCCTGCTAAAACAGGGGCAAGCTCCCTTGTAACTGACAAAACAACTACAGTTGCCACAGCACCCTCAGCTGAAAACCTTGAGAAACCAGTATAGCTCTGCAATGCTAAAACCATACCAGTAAATAAAGTTGTCAATCCCACCACTGGCAATGAATAATAGCCAATTTGAATAAACTGGCGAAACAATAAACGCCAATAAATCGGTGGAAGCACTGCATGGTATAAACCTTTACCTGCAAACGATGAAATACGCCCAATAGATGCAAAAAACTGCATAACTGTACGACCTGTAGTCTGAATTGGCTCTAATATTGCATTCATTTTAAAGAATCTTTTCCTGATTTTTATTTTGTTATTCTAACCTTTTACACTTGTTTTTAAAAATTTTCTAGTACTTAAAATTAATAAAACAAATATTTTTTAAAAAGTTAGTTTTTTTAATAATTAGCCTAAAATTTATACCATAAACTCCTTGACATAAACTTTAAGCTGTGCTAGATTAAGCTCGAATTGTTAAAATAATAAAAAAATGAGGTAAGTTATGGGTGCAAACGCAGCTGCAAAATTTGTTCTTTCTTTAGTCACATTAGGGGCAATGGTGACCGGTGGCTATATGGACATAGAAAACAACACACGAGAGCCAAGCACAGAAGGTTCCAACCCAGAAATTGTGGCTAAATACGAAAAACAAATCAAGACACTAAGCGAATTCACAGGTGACAAAGCCAGCTTAACAGAGGAAAGCGTTAACTTTTTTACTGCCGCATATACAGATAAGCATATATCAGAAAGTGATGTCGCATCACTAACTGATATGTTTGCTATAAATGTTATGCCTCCAGCAACTCTTGCAGGTGGCTATGTACTGGAACACCCAGAATATTTAGAAGAGTGCCGAGCTGATAATACAGCACGCAACCTTGGAGCATTAGACCAATGCACTTTAAGTCAGCACGAAGAAAACTATGATGATGGCCCATGGCTTGGAGTTTTGGGCGGATATTTTGCAGGAAACATATTTGGTGGACTAGCTCTACAATTAACGCTTCTTACCGTAATTGGCGGGGTATTAGCGACTGAAGCTACAGCTAAAGGTTCAGTAAAACTAGCCGAAAAAGCAAAGAAAAAAGTAAAGGAAAAACTTAAAAAGAAACCAAAACATGGTAGATGGTAGACATTAAAATTTAATAACAAAAAATATAGATAAGGTAGACATAGTCATGAGTGCATTAAAAAAATTTGTTGCTTCTGTCGTTTTATTAGGCGCGATGGCTGGTGGTGGCTATATAGACATAGAAAACAACACACGAGAGCCAAGCACAGATGGCTCCAACCCAGAAGTTGTGGACAAATATGAAAAACAAATAAAAACATTAAGTGAATTCACTGGTGACAAAACCACCTTAACAAAGGAAAGTGTTACCTTTTTTGCAGCTACCTACACGGATAGAAATATATCAGAAAGTGATGTTGCATCACTAACTGAAATGTTTTCATCGAGTGTTGTACCTCCATCAATGCTTGCAGGTGGATATGTATTAGAACACC
>JAJFGX010000130.1 GCA_021775895.1 Alphaproteobacteria bacterium
TGGTACCAGGGGCAAAAGCGCCAAAATTAGTCACAAAAGACATGCTTAGTCGAATGAAGCCAAAGACTGTCATTGTAGATATTGCAATCGATCAGGGTGGTTGTTTCGAAACCAGTGTTCCAACAACTCATGATGAGCCAACATTTATGGTGGATAACATCTTGCATTATTGTGTGGCAAATATGCCAGGGGCGGTCGCTGTAACCTCTGCCCAAGCACTTAATAATGCGGTACTGCCATATGCATTAGAAATTGCAAATAAGGGCTGGAAAAAAGCTCTAACTGATAATACGCACTTATTACAGGGGTTAAATGTTTGTCATGGAAAAATCACTCACGCCGAGGTTGCTCATGATTTAGGCTTTGCATTCACAAAGCCAGAGATTTGCCTTGATAGTTGCTAAAGCATAGTGGATTGCCACGTCGGGCTACACCCTTCTCGCAAAGACGGGTGGCAATGACGGTGCTATAATTTCCTATTTCGTCATTGCGAGCATAGCGAAGCAATCTAGAGAAGGACAAAAGAAGTGCAAAAACAACCAGCCGTTTACATGATGGCAAACAAACGCAACGGTACAATCTACACAGGCGTTACGTCGAATTTAATCAAACGGATTTATGAGCATAAAAATGAGGTTATAAAAGGTTTTACAACTCAATATAGCTGTAAGATTCTAGTGTTTTATACCATTTTTGAAAGAATGGAAGATGCAATTGTCGAAGAAAAACGAATCAAGGCTGGTAGCCGTAAAAAGAAACTAGTTTTAATTGAAAGTATGAATCCGAATTGGAATGATTTGTATGAGTATATAGCTTAATTTTTCCATTTCGTCCCCTAATTCCGTCATTGCGAGTATAGCGAAGCAATCTAGTTTTACATCACTGTTTTATGCTTGTGTCTCTGGATTGCCACGTCGGGCTACACCCTTCTCGCAAAGACGGGTGGCAATGACGGTGCTATAATTCCCACAGCAGTTTAGAACTTTGGAGTTTTATCAAATCTTACATTTGCAGGGTTAATCCAGTTTTCGCAAACATTGCCAGAAACCTTTTCCCCATTACTTACTGCTTTAAATTTAGTACGAAAAGCAGTTGCTCCACGGCAATCAAGGAAATCTCCTTTACCCATGGTTTTAACTTGTTCTAGTTTTGCATCATTTTTTAGTACGTTCATAGCCCCTTCAGCATCTTCTTGCCCATACAGTGATGTTACGCTAAAACCTATTGACCCTATAGCTACAGTGGCTATAGCTAGTAAATATGCATCTTTTTTATCCACTTTTTTAATCCTTTTAATTATAAAGTTTAACTTTATAGCTAGGGTCTTGACCCTAAATATGTAGCATAATCTAAACCGATTCTATGGCTATGTCAATAGAAGATTATAAAAAGCTATGTTTTTTTATTGGTTTTTAGTAATTCGTCGCTTTGCTTCATCTATTGAGGGTCTTAGTTTGTAGTCTGCAAAGTTATCTTCTTCAATGATGGTGTCAAATCCTTCGAGTTGATAAACTGTTCGGACTTTTTTAGTTTTAAAATTGAAAGTCTTTTTAAGTTTTTGTATGTGTAAAAAACCAATATTTCTATAAACAATTTCATCTTCATTGGTTTTTTGCCATGTTTCTCTAGACATACCATCTATCATTCTACGAACTCGCTTATCTTTTATATTTTTTTATTCTACTTAAGTTATCTGAAATAGAACTTGCTGGTTTTTTAAAGAAATCTAGTTGCTTAGATGTTTTATTTTTATTTACCGCCTTCTTAGCTGTTGCTTGTTTAAGTACGGTACTATTAAGACTTAATGTTGTGAAAATATTCTTCAGCCCATTATCATTAAGATTAATTGTAACATTATCTTGTGGGGATTTTAAAACAATACGTTTATCTTCCTTATATAGACTAACTTCACAAATATCATTTAAATTACAAAGAAAATCATCTGAAATACGGGTATATTTCTTATCTAGCTTATTTTTATTAACAGCACTTTTATCTATATAGACATCTTCATCAAATATACGAAATTCAAATTGTCCATTTTCTTCAAGAATAAATGGTGTTTCTAATAAATGATCTACAGACACCCAATTTATATCTTTATCAACGATATCTAAATAGTACTTATTATTGTTGGTAGCTATAACTAGGTTGTTATCTTTTTCAGCTCTGGCCAGAGTAACATTATTAGTGTTTATATTGGTAGTATCAGATATTTTCTCGAAGTTACTTTTTTGCTCTAAAAGATCCATAACGTAGAATACAACATTATCATCTAGCAGGTCTTGTTTATCAAAATCAGTATCAAAATCGTAACTTCTTCCACGGAATAGAGATTTAATACCAATGCTACGACCATTCATTAGAATTTCACCAATGAATTGTTCATCTATACCTTCATTTTCTGTGCTTTCTTTGCGTGTAAAGCTATTTTTATTAGTGCCATCAATAACTTTAAGGTTCAAAACAAGGTTATCTTGTTCTAAACGTATAGTATCTTTATTAGTTTTTTGAATATCAGTTAATATAGTATTGAACTCTTTAAGTGAGACATCATGCAGAACTATAGCCTGATTAACAACTAGCTCATTTATATCATCATCATAACGCAAGGTTTCAAATTTATTTGGTTTTATAATTATTCTATCTTGAATATTTATATTGCTACCATGATTTCTAAATATTTCACTTAGAATATTGGCTGAATCGTCTAAAGGTAGAGGAAGAACAATTCGCTCTTGGTTGTTTTTTATAAACTCTATTTCTTCTGCATTTTCATTGTAGAAAATAACGTCCCAATCTTTAGGACTTACAAGGTTATTATTTATTTTAACAACATTGTCTCGTTCACCAATAACATCAATATATGTTTGTGCATTTTTTTCTGAAATATTGGTTTCACTTTGTTCAGCCTTTAAACCAGAAAAGTAGTTTATATATTTGGCTTCTTCATTAACATGACTTAATTTATCAGTATATAAAACAGTTGCCATGTCATCTGTGTTTATTTCTATAAATTTACCAATTTTCTTATCTGCCATTTGCATCAAAGTTTTTTTATTATCTGCAACGATTGATCCTTTTGATGCGACATATAGAATATCAGCAATTTCAACATTATCTTCTATAGATTTAAAAAAGGTATTGAAATATTTGCCTTGCTTGTTTTTATCTGCACTAAGAACTTTCTCAACCAATGATTTCTCATAATAAGGATCGCGAATAGATAGTATTTCTGTAAACTGTTTCTTAGTTGTGTTCGCGGCTACAAAATTTAATGTGCTCTCAAATATTTCATAGGCAGCATCAGTATCTAAGCGGATAGATTCAAATAAAGCGCTCCCAATTTCTGCTTGCATGTCGGATACTTTATTCTTACCTTTTCTAATGAACACAGGTGGGATACCAGCATCAACGGCTGCTTTAAATAAAGCACTATTACCTTTATCAATATCCATGATTTCTTGCATGATACCTTCTGCTTGAGGCTCAATAATATCACGTAGCAATAACCATTGTTCTAATATGTTCTGTTCTGTATTTTTTAGCAGTATTTCAACATAGTTCTTATTTTTTTCACTAAGTGCGTTATGCATATTGACGTAAAAATCCACCGCGGTAGTATCATTGTCAATAGCACCAAAAATACTGTGTAGCATACTAGTTGCCCATTCAGGGTTTTTGTCTATTTCTAGCATTACAGGATCAATATATTTACTGAGATTATTGCGTATATCATCAATAATAATCTCATGATTAGCAACTTTAGATATGGCATTGATTGTTGTTGCAATACAAGATGGCTCTAATTCTTTTGACAAAACCATTTCGAATATTTTATTAAAGCTGCTTTCACACAATCTATCAACCGAACTATGTTCTTCAATAGAGGCTGCAATTTCTATATCAGGTACTAATTCTAGCGGTATAATGTCTATTATTCTATTATAAACCTCTGTTCTTTCGTGTGGGTCAGAAAAAGCTTTAATAGACCATTCACCAAAAGAAGCATAGCCTTCGGCCTCTAAAATATCTGAGAGTAGATCTTCATTATCTTGATGTTTATATAGTGCTTGCCCAATTTCATCAGAGTTCTTATGTGAGAATCCAGCTTTTACACCATAGGTAGCTGATGCCTTAGTATAAATTTCTTCAAATACAGCATGTACAGTCTCATTAGAATCATTATAAACCTGAGTTATTAAGTATTCTGGATTACGGTAAGTTTCACGTAGGAAGTCTATATATTCTCCATCACCGGGGACATCAGCTCTTGAATTTTGGACAGCATCAAGCCATTGAAAAAAACTATCAATATAAAAAGGTTTGTTTGTTTGAAGCCCAACTACTTCTTCTTTCGCAACTTTGAGTTTTTCTTGGAGATATTCCTGTTTATTTCTTTCTATAGTTGATTTAAGACTCCACCAATGTTCTTCAGGTTCTTTTATTTCCTCTGCTTTTGTTGTCTTATCTAAGTCTTCTTCATCTATATCTTTTTTATCAACTGTTAAATTGGCTGGGAATTCTTGATAAGGACGATTAACTTTCTGAAAGATGGCACTATTTTCGCCAAATGCTTCTTTGACGGCCTCGACAATACTTTGACCATCAACTAGAGGCATTTGTAAAAGAACACCCATTACTTCCAATGCTTCAGAATCATTAACTACTTTATCTAATCCAGCTTCATCTTTTTGATAGATAGCCTCATTTATTAGTGCATAAGAGTTAATTATATTACTAGATTTATCGTTAGCCCAAGAAACAATGTTTGTAGTACTTTGTTCAATTGCTGCAATCTCACGATTTAGACCAGTTTTTGTTTTATTCCATTTATCAATTTCTAATTGCAACTCTTCAGGCGTTTTATTATAAGCCATCACTACCTCTATTTCCGAATCAATATTAAAAGAATCATACTCAAAATATTAATACTTTATTAATTAATATTCATTACCATATCACAAAATGTAGTTCTATGCAAATGATTTTTTAGCTTAATTGTGAAAAAAGATAGACTTTTATATTAGTATGTCTTATAAACTCTAAACAATAGCTGAATACTCTAGTTTTTAGGGATTCTATATATATTTAATTTCAAGGAGAAAATCTATGACAGATAAGCCTTTAATGCCTAAAGCAACGGCAGTGTGGTTAATTGATAATACTGCTTTAACATTTGAACAAATTGCTAACTTCTGCGGGTTGCATAAGTTAGAGGTGGAGGCTATGGCCGATGGTGATATAAGCGGTGGTATAATAGGGGTTAACCCAATTACTAATTATGAGCTAACTCAAGAAGAAATAGATAGCTGTGAAAAACAACCTACAAAAGCTTTAAAATTGGTAAAAAGTGATTTACCACAACCTCAAGCTAGAACAAAAGGCCCAAGATATACACCTGTTGCTAAGCGTGCCGATAAACCTAATGGTATTGCTTGGTTAGTGAAGCAACATCCAGAGCTAACAGAAATGCAAATTTCTCGTTTACTTGGTACAACTAAACCAACTATTCAGGCGATTAAAGATAAAACACATAGCTCTACATCTACAATAAAACCACAAGATCCTGTTTTATTGGGTTTATGTAAGCGTGAAGATCTGGATAAAGCGATAGAGCGTGCTTTAAAGAAAGCAGAAAAAGCTTCTGCTGTGGCTGCTAAAGACGTTACTGTTGATAATGAGCCTGATAACACTGCTTTAGAAGCTTAAGAAATAGTATCATTAAACTAGCTTAATAATATTAATCTGTACAAAACTCAAATTATTTTGTATGATTTAGTCATGCTTAAATTTCGGGAATAATCCGCCATATTAACTGTAGAATTACAGTTGATTTGCGCTATTCCTATCATTTTATAAAGGAGTTTTAATAGTGAATATATTAAATAAAGGACTAAAGACGTTACTAGAAGAAATTAATGATCCAAGGCGAGAAATTATTTTATCAATATATAAAGATCATGAAGAATTATTTCATGAAGCTAAAGGATCAGGTCACAATCATCAGGCTTGGGTCGGTGGATATGCAGATCATATTGCAGAGTGTTTAAGAATCAATGATGTTTACTATGATTCTTTACAAAAGATGCGTCCTTTGGAGTTCTCAAAAGATAGTGCTGCTATAGCTTTGTTTTTACATGATATTGAAAAGCCATTTCGCTATGGCTCTATTGATGATAAAAGGTGCCAGAAATGGCAAGATATTTTCAATAGAGAGGCTAAAGATTGGGAATCAATTAAGTGGGATATTATAAAAGACTTTGAAGGTAAGTATGGTCTTGAACTTACAGAAGAAGAAAAGAATGCATTAAAATATACGCATGGTGAAGGAGATGACCACTGTAAAGATGAAAGAGTATCTTTGCCTCTTGCAGCGCACGTACACCACTGTGACAATACAAGTGCTCGCATTTGGTACGATAAAGGACAAGGTTTGTCAAAAACAAAGCTTAACCCTAAATTATAGATAGATGAATACTTGATATTTATTTGTAATTAATGATAATAGAAATACTGTAATTATAACTAAATTATATTTTAAGGAGAAAATAATGTTATCAATTGGAGAAAAACTACCAGAATTTGCAATGACTGCAGTTGTGTCTAATGACCTATCAGATGCTTTTGTTGATGTTAATAATGCAACATACGGTGGAAAATGGCTGGTATTATTTGCATGGCCTAAAGACTTTACATTTGTATGCCCAACAGAAATTACAGGTTTTGCTGATTTAAACGATAGTTTTTTGGAGCGTGGAGCGCAAGTTCTAGGTATGAGTACAGATTCAGAATTCGTACATTTGGCATGGCGTAAAGATCATAGCGATTTAAATAATCTTCCTTTTCCTATGTTGTCTGATATTAAACGTGAGTTTTCTGAAGAGCTTGGAATTTTAAATAAAGAAGCTGGAGTTTGCAATCGTGCAACTTTCATTATTGATCCAGAGGGAATTATTCGTCACGTATCAATTAATGACCTTAATGTTGGTCGTAACCCAGATGAAATTCTGCGTATTTTAGATGCTTTGCAAATGGGCGGACTTTCTGCGTGTAACTGGAAAAAAGGCGATGATGCACTGGTAGCGGCGTAAAGTTTATAACTCTTTCTATAACAAGGAGACGTGACTATGGATTTAACTTGGATTACCTCTATTGCAATCTTTGTGGTTGTTATATTGGCTGTTTCGTTAAAGGTTCTACGTGAATATGAACGAGGCGTTGTCTACACTCTTGGTCGATATACTAGTATCAAAGGCCCTGGATTGATTATTTTAATTCCATTTATCCAGCAAATGGTAAGGGTAGACTTGCGTGTGCGTACAATTGATGTGCCAAGCCAAGATGTTATTTCTAAAGATAATGTTTCAGTTAAGGTCAATGCAGTTATTTATTTTCGTGTAATGGCACCTGAACATGCAATTAATGAAGTTACAGATTTCATGCGTGCAACTAGTGAGCTTGCTCAGACTACTTTACGCTCTGTTTTAGGTAAACATGATTTAGATGAAATGCTTTCTGAAAGAGACAAGTTAAGCTTGGATATAAAGGAGATTTTAGACACGCAAACAGATGAATGGGGTATTCAGGTATCTAATGTAGAGTTAAAACATGTTGATATTGCCGAGAACATGGTCAGGGCAATTGCAAAACAAGCAGAAGCTGAGCGTGAACGTAGAGCAAAAATAATTAGTGCAGAAGGTGAAGCCCAAGCATCTATTAAATTAGTCGAGGCATCAAAGATATTGTCGAAAGACCCAAATTCTATGCAACTCCGTTATTTATCTGCTTTGCAAGATATGACTAATGACAGGAGTCAGATGATTGTGCTACCTCTACCCTTGGATATTCTGAAAAAACTAGGGTCATAGCTATTTTTACTTGACAATATTTAACAGGTTGCATAAAGTCCAGACTCTAATAAGGATGGATTAAGAGATTCTTTGAATATTTATACATTAGGTATTTTAAAATTAAATAATAAATTAAAAAGTAAAGAGAGTAAGATAATGGCAAGACGTTGTGAAATAACAGGAAAAGGTGTTCAATCAGGTAATAATGTATCGCATGCACACAATAAGACTCGTCGTCGTTTTTTACCGAACTTACAAGAAACTTCTTTTTATAGTGAAAGTTTAAAACGTAAGATTCGTATGCGTGTGACGGCTGCGGCTATCCGCACAGTTGAGCATAATGGTGGTATTGATGCTTTTGTATTGAGTAAAGCACCTAGTAAATTAGCACCTGTTCTACGTAAATTACGTAATGAGCTAGAATCTAAAAAAGCTGCTGCATAGAATTACTTTATAATGAGTAGTTTTGCATTTAATATTCACTATCGTGATGATAGTAGCAGTGCAAGATTAGGCACTATAACTACTCCGCATGGAAGTATAGAGACCCCAAATTTTATTTTTTGTGCTACTAAAGCTTCAATAAAAGGTATTGCTCCAGATCAAATGAAAGATTGTGGAACAAGTATTATTTTATCAAACACATATCATTTAATGTTACAGCCAGGCGCTGACTTGGTTGAAAAAATGGGCGGACTTCATGATTTTATGGGTTGGGACGGCCCAATGCTTACTGATAGTGGCGGTTTTCAGATTTTTTCTTTAGGTTATGGCTCTGTTGCAAATGAGATTAAAGGCAGAGGGCTACAAAATCGTGATAAAAGTGTTTTAAAGATTACAGAAGAAGGCGCAGAGTTTAAGTCTTATGTTGATGGAAGAAAGTTCTTTCTTACTCCAGAAGAATCTATAAAAATACAGCAGAAACTGGGTGCAGATTTAATTGTACAATTAGATGAATGCACACCATTTCATGTTGATAAAAGCTATACAGCAAAATCCATGGAAATGAGCAAAAGATGGGGTGATAGATCGCTGGCAGAATTAAAACGCAGTGATAATAAACGTCAAGTTATGTATGGAATTATACAAGGCGGAGTATATGAAGATTTACGCAAAGAATCTTGTGATTATATTAGGGAACAAGATTTCTTTGGCACAGCAGTTGGTGGCTCTTTAGGTTCAAGTAAAGAACAGATGTATGAAGTAGTATCTTATTGTACACCTTATCTACATCCAGATAGACCAGTGCATTTATTGGGTATTGGTGGATTCAGAGATATTTTTGCAGGCGTTAGGCTTGGTATGGATACATTTGACTGTGTTTCTCCGACTAGGCTCGCTAGACATGGTTGGGCATTGAAAAAGGGTGCATTTAAAGAAAGAATCAATATTCGTAATTCTCAATTCAAAGAAAGTAACGATCCTGTAGATGAAAGCTGTGCTTGCCCATGTTGTACAAAGTTTACAACCGCTTATATTCGTCACTTATTTACTGCAGGGGAGTTATTGGGTATGCAGTTATTATCTCTGCATAATGTTTTTACGATGAATAGGTTGATGTCAGAAATTCGTCTTGCTTTGAAGCAAAATAATTTAAAAGAGCTTGAAAAAGAATGGTGTGTTGCTTAACCTATAAGTTATAGAATTAGGAGGGAAGTATGGCACTAAATTATAAATCTATGCTATCTGCGGATATGCTTGTATCAGATATTGAGAAACATACAGAGTGGTTTGGTCATTTAATTCGTCTTGCTTTTTTTTCTAAAGATACAAATTTTGAATATATTGATATTCCTAATGCCCTTATAGACTGGTGCGTTAGGGAGGCTGATATGGTAGATCTTGAGGCAAATACTGTCGAACAATTGCAGCGATTACATGAAGAGCTTGAGAGTGTAGCTAAGCAATTAGCAGATAAAGCTAAGTCTGACTTAACAATCACATTAGAAGATTATAATGCAGTTGAGCATCGCTTGGTCGCCTATATTAGTCAGTTAAGACGTTTAGAAAACGATGTGAAAAATGTTAGTATTGGTATTGACCCTGTAACTGGATTGCGTAGTGCTTCTGGTATGAAGAACGATATTACTAGAGAGCTTGACCGTAGAGAACGTAAGGGTAATCCGTTTTGCGTTTGTAAAATTGAGATTGATGATATAAACAAATTAATAGATCATTATGATAGGCATATAGTGGAGAATATTTACTCTGAGGTAGCAAATCAATTAATGAAGTCCATTCGATCATTTGATGATGCTTATCATTTAGGTAAGGGAGATTTTTTGCTGGTGCTGAAGCATATTGATTTACTAGACACTTGCTCTGTAATGGATAGAATGCGTGATGAAATCAGTAGAATTAATATTAATATTGAAGGTTCTTTTGAATCGTTGAATGTTACAGCATCGTTTGGTGTTGTAGAGCCTGTACCAGGGGATAAAATTGATACTATTATGGAGAATTCTAAACGTGCTTTAATGCAAGCACAAGCAGATGGTGGCAATCAAGTGATTCAATGGCAAGAACAAAGTGCTTTACAGCAATATGCAACAGATGTGAGTGGATTTGATTAAGTGCAAACAAATTTAGACTTTCCTAATTTATATATTATCGATCACCCGCTTGTTCAGCATAAACTGAATTTAATGCGTAGTCGTGATTGCCCGACCCAAGAGTTCCGTCAGTTGTTAAAAGAAATTGCGATGTTGATGGGTTATGAAATGACACAAGATTTGTCACTTGAGAGGCATGTTATTCAGACTCCTATAGCAGAAATAGAAGCTTCATTCCTATCAGGTAAACAATTGGCAATAGTCCCTATTTTGCGTGCAGGGCTAGGAATGTCAGATGGCTTATATGATTTAGTGCCGTTTGCTCGTATAGGTCATATTGGTCTTTACCGAGATGCAGAAACAAAAAAGCCTGTAGAATATTTGGTTAAGTTACCGTCAACTGAGGATAGACGCTTTATTGTGGTTGACCCAATGATCGCAACAGGTCATTCAGCAGCTTATGCTGTTGATGTATTGCTTAAGCATGGAGCATCGATTGAAAATATTACTTTCATGGCTCTGGTGGCAGCACCAGAGGGTATAAAGGTGTTTCATGATCAGCACCCAGATGTAAAATTATATATAGCTTCATTGGACGATCACTTAAATGAAAATGCATATATTGTCCCTGGGCTTGGAGATGCTGGTGACCGTTTATTCGGCACTTTATAATTACAATAATTTAAATTTTAATAAGGAGAAAGAAAAATGAAAGTAAAAATTAATGATATCACCCCAGAAGCCTATAGAATGTGTGGCGGTTGTGGCTGTGGTTGCCCTGCTGTGCTTGAAACTGACCAAGACTCATATTTTATCATAGGAAAAAAACTAACTTCTGTTGCTGCAAAGCAAGTAGAGGGAAAAGTTGCTGGTGATGAGTATGTAATTGAAGTTGAAAAAGCAATGATAGATGATCTAAAATTAAATATTGCCTAGTTAATAGAGCCTTAATTGTATTATGTATATAATAAATATGTCTGTTTGACATTTAAATAAGCAATATGCTTTAATTTAAACACAGACTATTTCACGCAAAATTAAGGTCACAAAACATGGCGTATAACAAAAACTGTAGCTCACAATCAGGTAATATATTTACAGTATTGATTGGTGCTGTTGCTTTGGTTGGTGTTATTAGTATTGCCTCTATGAACTTGTTATCTGGCCCTGTTGCTACATCTTCTAAGGTAATGCAGAAGACAATGGCAGACAGCCAAATGTTTTCCAATAATAAAATTGTTATACTAAGCGCCACTAATCAAGCGAATAATGGTGATTGTGAAGCTGTTCCTGATGGTTTTATTGAACCTGAACCATGGCGAAATGCTTCAACTAATGGCCCTGATGGGGTTGTAGGTTCAAATGGTGGTGGTTTTGTACCCTTAACTTTGGGTTTAAGCACGACTGACCCATGGGGCACTGAATACGGTTATTGTGTTTGGGATGTTGGAACTGTTGATGATGCTGGCTGTGGTGGGGGAACTCAACTACGCCTAGCTGGAAGCCCAACTCCAACTGCTGGT
>JAJFGX010000014.1 GCA_021775895.1 Alphaproteobacteria bacterium
ACTTGATTCTGCAATTGCAGATAGTTTTGCTGATGATTTTAACCGCTGTTATGGTGGCAACCGAGGTCTGTCCGTCCAAAATGGAAACCTAACATTAAATGGTGATATTTTAATAGGGGCTGAGCAATCTCAGATAAAAACCATCTATCTTCCAGACTTAACCACGATGGGGAGCAACTGTCTTTTCTACGCTTATGGATTGACGCAGTTTGAAGCACCAGCACTTACTACAATGGGAAATTACTGTCTATCATATGTCAATGCGTTGAGACAATTTGAAACCCCAGCACTTGAAACGATGGGAAACACTTGTCTTTATCGAGCCAATGCATTGATGCAATTTGAAGCACCAGCACTTACCTCCATGGGCGACTGTTGTCTTTATAATGTCCCTACATTGACGCAGTTTGAAGCTCCTGCACTTACTACAATGGGCAGCTTATGTCTTTACTATAATAATGCACTAGTGCAGTTCAAAGCACCTCTTCTAGAAGATGTTCCACCTCACCTTGAGAGTTTTAATAACCCAATTAGGCGTGTAGCTAAGAAAATCTACCGTACACTAGTGGGGTTGTGAGAATAAAGCATGGCAAAGATAAAATTAATTGGAGTTACTATATAAGCCATCAATATGAAGACATGCCGTATCAAATTTCTCTGACCAGTCTCCAGATAATGTAATATATTTTCGTTTGTGTAGCTCTAGTTTTTCTATGCATCTTTGTTGGAAGAAGCTTTGTGTTTCTAGTGAATAGCGATGTATATCATCAACCCACTCGGTGTTTGTATCCATCATAAAAGTTATATCATAGTGACCTTTACCAGCTTCATTCTCAAGCCATTCTGGACAATCACCAAAGAGAATTTCATGCCAGATAGATGTTGTGATTATATCAGTATCACAAATTAAAAGTTTGTTAGCATACCTAACAAGGGCATTTTCTGAAGATATTTGACCTTTAGCGATTGTCTTCATATCATTCTTTGATAAATCTTTGCCTTTACTATTAATTAGGCTATATGCATATTCTGGCACATGAATTGTTTCAAAATGCTTTGCTAGCTTTTCTGTAAGCATTGTCTTACCAGTTGATTCTGCACCAATTAAGCAAACTTTCTTAACAAAATAAGGTCGTATAGTTTCAGGAATATAATGCCAATTTTTAAATGGCTGATTACGAATATCCGTACCACTGGTTGGAATAAGTTCTCTGCCCATATTTGCAGGTATAAATTGAGCGCCTAATGTTTTGGCCAAGTTTTCACCATAATCTTCGCCAGCGAAAACATAATCTAAACTTTTAGGTAGAATATTTGTTAAAGCATCATGCCAAAGTTGCCAGAAATCTGGGTGTTCTTCTGGTAGCTGTGGTAATTCTTCTTGCAGGTGCAGAACTGTAGAATTTGGAAACATCTCGCTCATCCATTTAAATCGTATGTCTCCTGAGATAGGTTCATTTTTTAATGATCCAACCACAATAAATAACTCATCAACGTAGTTTTCTGCAAAATAAGCTAGAACTGCGTGACCTTTATGTGGAGGCATGAACTTACCTAAAAATAATCCTGTCGTCATCTCAGCTCCTTAATATATATGCTTAGTAATTCATCAGTTACTTTTGGGCATGATTCATGATAATCATTATCAGTGTTTTGTGTATCAAAATATATATCTGTTGCTTGAAATAAATCCATAGTACGGTGCTGAATATAGCTGTCATTATTTCTACATAAAGATAGATATGTCGCTGCCTCATTTGCTTCTAAATCCCTATTTTCAAAATATAAATCCCAATCCATTTCAGATAGAGTTTTAATATCTGGGCATTCTTTTTTAATGGCTTTAAGTAATTTAGTTAAGGTTAGAGGCTCTTTATTAGCTATATGATAAATTTTATTTTTGCCATGTAGAGATAAATGAGCCATAGCCTTAGACGCATAATCAATTGGAGTTATATCAACTGCGATTTTCGGTGCAATCTTTGGCATTACTCCCAAAGATTTTATGCCTTTAATAAACATACCAAATAAATCATTTTGTGGAGCTTTACCTGTTTTAGTGTCGCCAGTTATAAGTCCAAATCGATAATTAGTTATTGTACAAACATTTTCTGGCACTTGTAGTAACATGTATTCTGCTGCCCATTTTGTTTGTGCATAACCACCATACACATATTTTGTATTTTGCAGTTTATCTGCCTCCATTGCCGTGCCTGTATTTTTATCTGTAGCGACAAAAACAGACAAAGTTGATGCATAGTGAATATGTTTGCGTTGCCCTGTACAAGCCAACCTTAAAACCTCTAATGTACCAGATATATTGCTAGAACGCATAGCCTCATAAGGCTGCACTATATTAACCCATGCAGCACAGTGGTAAATGGTATCGATTTTCTCTGTAAGCTCTTCCCACTTATTTTTATCTAGCCCAAAATGTGTTTTTGCTAGGTCTCCAGATATAATATGTATTCGCTTATTTGTATTTGAAAGTCGTGCATATGCTTTAGCATCATTTTCAGCACGGATAAGGCAGTAAATTTCAGCCGTTGTTTGATCTAATAATTCTTTTAATAAATAACCGCCTAAAAATCCAGTCGCACCAGTTATAAAAATATTCTTTGGCTCTGGCATATCGTTAGTTTTGCGTTTACTTGCTGATGAAAATAAAGATAACCACTCATCATTGAAAGCAACATCTTTCTTTAGCGTATCACAAGCAATTGCACCATTATAATCATTACCATTATCTATAGATTTAGCCATATTATGAATAGATTGTTTTGAGATTATTAAAGGAATTGGCAGAAATACATCCTGTTTTTCAGCCTCTATGGTTAAGTTCATAGCATTTAGAGAATCCCCGCCAACACTGAAGAAGCTATCATTAATTCCAAAATCATCATGTTTTAAAATCTTCTTCCAAATATCATATAATATTTGTTCTGTTTTAGTTGTCGGCATTGTTTTATTTTTTACAACATAATTCAAAGCCTTGGTTTTTAAAGCCGTATAGTCTATTTTTCCTGTTATTGTCTCTGGTAGCTTTTCAACCATCTCAATATGCTGTGGTATCATCCAAGATGGCAATGACTTTTTTAAAAAATCATCTAAGTTTTTAGGTTTCTTCTTAACTGTAATAAATGCAATTAAAGCATCTGCTCCGTTCTTTTTTATAGACCTTTTTAAAACTGCAATTTTATTAATATCTGAATGTTGCTTTAAGCACATCTCAATTTCTTCTGGCTCAATTAATTGCCCTCGCAATTTAAATTGCCTATCTATGCGTCCTAGAAATTCAATTGAATTATTACTATGTTTTAAAACTTTATCACCTGTTTTATAAAAACGCTCATTATCTAATAGAACAAATTTCTCATCGGTTAATATTGCTTCATTTAAATAGCCCCTAGCTAGACAATTGCCACCAATATAAAGCTCCTCATTCATAGTACGATATTTAACATGAGCCATTGGTTCTCCAATTAATGGCTTATCCCACGTATTAGCAGAGCATAAAATAAGGCTAGTGCAAACAGTTGCCTCCGTTGGGCCATAAACATTAATAATACGGTGTTTATTAGCCCAATTTCGTATGGTTTCAGGCGGGCAAACCTCACCACCAATAATAATTGTTTCAAGGCAACTAGGCATTTTTACTGGGTCAATAATCTTTAATAAAGCGGGCGGAATATCAGCATGAGTAATTTCTTGTTCATGCATTAAGTTAATCAGCTCAACACCATCTTTTAATTTTTCTGGCTCTGCAATGACAAGGGCAGATCCTGATAAAAGAGTAACTCCTATATCAGAAATAGATGCATCAAAACCAATAGATAGATAAAATAAATAACGGCTATTTTCATCGGTCTGGAATGCTTTTTTTTGCTCATTTATAAATGGTACAATACCACGATGCTCAACCATCACACCTTTTGGCTTTCCTGTTGAACCAGAGGTGTAAATAATATAGGCAAGTGTATCATCTTTAACTGCCACAGGAGCAAAAGACTTTAATTGATACCCAGTACTGTCAATATCTTGGGCAGTTAGAATATGCTGCATATTAGTTTCATGTTTAATTATTTCTTGTCTATCTTTAGGAAGACAAGTAGGCATAGGAACAAAAGCTCCTCCAGCATACCACACAGCTAAAAGAGCAATAATATATTCAGCAGATTTATCAATAGATAAACCTACAGGTGTTTCATAAGTAACCCCATTTTGCTTTAGTTTTTCGCCAAGTTTAGCTGCAAGCTTAGCAAGCTCAATATAGGTGAGCGTTTTATTATTATCAACAATAGCAGGTCGTTCTGAATACTTATCGACAATTTTCAGAAACTCACCCCAGAAATATGTAGTCTTGTTCATAATTTAAAAGCCTTTTGCAGGAGACCTGCGGTTAACACTGTCATTAAAACAGGCTCTATTGCTATACGGTCAATGACACTCATATCTTTTATACTATCTAATAATTCTCCTAATTTCTTATTATCAAAAAAAGGTATATTTTTGAATTCTAAGCTACGTAAATTATCTTGAACAAAACCATTAAAAGTATTGTCACTATCATTAGCAATTGGCGGAGCAATAAAAGGGTGCTTTTGTCGCTTATAAATCTCCTCTGTAACATATGGTTTTACAGCCTCACGCAAGATATATTTTTCCACTCCATCTTTAATCTTCATAGATATTGGAAGTTTTTTGGTAAAATCGAAAAAATTATGATCCAAAAATGGCAAGCGACCTTCTATTGAATGAGACATTTCCATACCGTCACCAAGCGTACGTAGAATATAATTAGTCAACGCAAGTTTAGTCCATAAATAAAGTGATTGATTAACTACATGACGAGAATCTAATTGTTTTGGAATATCCACTGTATTCATTAATTCGCTGTAGCTATCTGTTTTTGCAAAACGCTGCAAATAATCCTCTGATAATATACTGTGCAAACGATAACCTAAAGATGCTTTTGCTTGTAGGAAACTTGGCACGTAGCCTAACTCCTGATTAACTGCAGTTAAAGGAAGCTCCTGACCAAGAGCAAGCATTAAGCCAGCAGATAATTTATTGCTGTTTTTAAGTGTGGCTATTTCATGCTTGTTGTTATCTAGCTGCAATAAGTCCTGCCTTAAATGTGGGTAGCCTGCAAGAACTTCGTCTGCGCCCTCACCTGTAAGAGCGACCTTAAAACCAGCCTTGTTAATCGCTTTATTCAATAAATATTTAGCCGCAATATGCCCATTAATAGCTAAACCCTCACCATGATAAACAGCATCTGGTAGAGCTTGCAATAAATCTGTTGGTGAAGCATTTACAACATGTAGCCTAGCATTTGCATGACCTGCCATATTTTGTGCTAGTGCTAGCTCATCATAATCATCATTACCCGTAAAGCTTACTGTAAAAGCATCTAGTGGTTCATCGCTAATATCAGAGGCCATGCCCAGAATAGCACTAGAATCAATCCCACCGCTTAAATGAAAACAAACAGGAACATCAGCTTGCATGCGGTCTTTTATTGAGTTTAATAATTTATCATGACATTCAGAAATTAAATCTTTCTCATTGAAATCAGTAATAACATCTTGTTCTTTTGGGTAATCCATATCCCAGTACGTGTGTATGCGTACATTATTATTTTCTACTAATAATAAATGACCTGCCTCTAATTGAGCAACATTCTTAAATAAAGTCTTGTTCTGTGGAGTATACTGCAAGCTCATTGAATGATAAAAAGAATCTTCGTCCCATTTTGCCATGATGCCCATTTCAAATAATGCTTTTGCCTCAGAGACAATATAAACTCCATCATCAGTCACACTGTAACATAAAGGTTTAATACCAAACCTATCACGAGCTGCAAATAAGCGTTGTTTTCGTTTATCCCATAGAACAAAAGAAAACTCACCGCGTAAGTGTTTTAAACAGTCGACACCATATTCTTCATAAAGATGAATAAGTATTTCACTATCAGATAAAGTATTAAAACTATGTCCTTTGGCGATTAGCTCATCACGTATTTCTTTGAAGCCATAGAACTCCCCATTAACAATTGCGGTTATGGACTTATCTTCACTAAATAATGGTTGAGCTCCATTATCAACATCAATAATACTTAAGCGAGCATGACCTAACCCTATATTCTTGCTCTCAGAAATCCATATTCCATGACCGTCAGGGCCACGATGAGTTATTGCATTTAGACCTTGTTGTATGGAGTTGCCACTAACTTGTTTGCCCCATGAAATTACTCCAACAAGACCGCACATTATATTATTATCCTATTTCAAAAAATATCTTTTTACTCTCATTCCTCTTAGCATAAGCAAAAACCATTTCAAAATCATTAAGCGAGAAAACCTCACCTAATAAATCATCAATATTAAAGTCATCATCGGCGAATAGTTCTAGAACGTCTTTAAAAGAAGCGTAGTTCACAGCAATAAGTTGTAGTTCTTTCATTACAGCCTGCTGAAAATTAATACCAACATTCTCATACTTACGGCTTTTAAGGATAAGTTTTCCCTGGGGTTTTAGAGCCTTAAATATTTGCTGCATAATGTCTTCCGTAGCCGAAGTTTCAATTGCAAAATCAAAATTATTTGCAGGTAATTCCTCACCTAAATCAGGGTTATAAACTGTAATATTGGTAAAACCTTTGTATCTTAAGATGCGAGCAATTAAATCAGCAAACCTGTTATTGCCGTAAATTAAACCTTTATCTTGTGGCTTAATACCAGCCTTTAATATAGACAAAGAGGCCGCCATAGGTTCACTATAAGCACCTAGTTTAAAAGAAACATTGGCAGGTAGCTTATGAACAGAAGATGCAGGAACAGAGATATATTCTGCAAAAGCACCATTACTATCAATTCCAAGCATTGTAGTATGAGGGCAAATATCAGATTTGCCTTTAAGGCAAAACTCACACTCACCACAAGCAATAACAGGCATTACTGTTACATGATCACCAGATTTTAAACCATTAACATGATTACCAACACTGTCAACAACACCAGAGAATTCATGTCCTAAGACCAACTTATCTTTGCTTTCAACAATATTCTCAGCAACATAAATATCAGTTCGACATAAAGCTGCCATCTTTATTTTAATAATTACATCATTACTATTTTTTATAACAGGTTTCTCAATATCTGTATAAGAAACTCCATTTATATCTTTATAAAGTGCCTTCATAATCGCTTATATCCTCTACGAATCGTTTAATACTCCATATGAGTATATAATATACTCACTATGAGTGTATCTGTCAACAGGCAGTCTTTAAGCCAATCTATCAAAATATTTACTTGACATATGTTATGCCGCCTTGTACAACATAGTTATTCAATAATTAATAGAGAGTAATAAGATATGTCTATACGCCAAAAATTTGCCGAAATGGCTCTTGATTATCTACCAGACGAGGGTGAGATAACTATAAGAAACCCCGCTGTTGTACCCGGAGCATTTATGATAGCTCTGCTAGGTGCTATTGCTGGTGGCATTATTGGTATTGTAAATATTGGAGAATCAGGGAATCAATATGCAGATAAATTTGCTGATGACTATGAAGTTGTATTAGAAAATCTAATAGAAGAAAAAGCTTCTTATAATAGCATATATAAAGGAACACATGGTACTAATGATAACACTGATAAATCTTATATAATGGATCTTATTGATGGAACTAATAATGTAAGCAATGAAGTTAGTGTTGATGCTGATACAGCAGCAAGTAGGCTTATGCATCACTATAAATTATTTGCAGATGCTGTGCAGAAAGACCCTAATATCGATGAAGATGATGCAGGTGACTTAATCGAAGCATTTGAAGAAAATATAATACCGCTAAAAGACCTTGGTTATGCTACCTCTCCTAATTCTGACTTTCTAAGAGAGTGTCAAATTAATAACAACACATCTTTTGAAATAAATAGTTGTGCTAAGGACTTAAATTCAAGTAATTCTAGACCTAACAATGAAGTAGAATTGTTTATGTTATACGGTGCAATTGCTGGAGTTTCTTTATGGCCAATATTGCCAATCATGCTTGATACTGGGGTTTCAATGAACCGCAATCGTTTGGAGAGTTGGAAAAAGAATAAAAACCATGGACGAAACCCTTATTAAGTTTCTATAGCCAACTTTTTAGAGCATTTAATGCCCTTGTTGTATAATATTTCTTACGATCAAGCCCTTTGAGTTTTTTCTTTTTACCATTAGGTAGAATTTCAATTGGAACAGGTGGAAATAGGCCAAAATTTATATTCATTGGCTGGAATGTTGAACTTTCTGCTCCGCCTGTAATATGCGATAGCATTGACCCCATCGCAGTTTCTACAGGTGGCGTATCTATATCTAGACCCAAAATTTCAGAGGCTGCAAACCTACCTGCCATTAAACCAACAGAGGCACTTTCAACATAGCCCTCGCAACCTGTTATTTGCCCTGCAAAACGTAATCTTTTCTCTGTTTTTAAGCATAGTTTATCATCAAGCAATATAGGGCTATTAATAAAAGTATTTCTATGTATTCCGCCTAATCTGGCAAATTCTGCATTTTCAAGTCCTGTGATTGATTTAAAAATTCTCATTTGCTCGCCATATTTCAACTTTGTTTGAAAACCAACAATATTATAAAGCGTGCCAAGCTTATTGTCTTGTCGAAGCTGTACAACTGCATATGGTATTTCATCACTATGTGGATTTGTCAGCCCAACTGGTTTCATTGGCCCAAAGCTTAATGTTTCAATTCCTCGCTCTGCCATTACCTCGATTGGCAAGCAACCTTCAAAATATGGAGTATCTTTCTCCCAGTCTTTAAACTCTGTTTTATCACCTGTAATCAAGGCATCAATAAAATCATAATACTGCTCTTTACTCATTGGACAATTGATATAATCTTTACCATCGCCACCTTCACCAATTTTATCATATCTCGATTGAAACCATGCTTTGCTCATATCTATGCTGTCTTTATGGACGATTGGAGCAAGAGCATCAAAAAAAGCTAAAGAATCTTCACCTGTTAGTTTTCTAATCGCCTCTGATAGGGCTGGCGATGTTAATGGGCCTGTTGCAATAATTACATGCTCCCATTCTTTTGGTGGCAGAGCATCAATCTCTGCTTTATCAATGGAAATTAAAGGGTGCTCAGATAAAGTTTTTGTAATTTCCTCAGAAAATATATCACGATCAACCGCAAGGGCAGAGCCTGCAGGAACTCTAGCATTAGAGCCAGCACGCATGATAATTGAATTACAACGTCTCATTTCTTCATGTAAAAGCCCAACTGCGTTATGCTCCCAATCATCAGATCTAAATGAATTAGAGCAGACAAGCTCCGCAAAACCATCGGTTTTATGAGCATCTGTCATTTTAACTGGACGCATTTCATGTAAAACAACTTGAACACCCATTTCAGCTGCTTGCCATGCAGCCTCACTTCCAGCCATACCAGCACCAATAATATGAAGCTCTTTGTCTTTATTTGTCATTTTTTAAATGTCCTATTAATTTATTATCAATTTCTGGCTTTTTATTAAACCATTTTTTAAAAGCAGGAATAGCCTGATTAATTAGCATGCCAATACCTGTTACAATTTTACATCCTTTATCCTCTGCATCTTTTAATAGCTTGGTATAAAGTGGAGTATATACAAGGTCATAAACGATGGCGGTTTTAGGAAGTTTAGATATTATATCAAGCTCTATTCCAGAGTTATTATTCATACCTAAAGATGTTGTATTAATTAATAAAGATGTGCTTTCAAATAGATCATAATCGTTGCTCCATTCTTTAGCATATATGGTGCAATTATTCCCTATTTTAAAGTCCTCTGCCAAAAGCTGTGCTTTTTCCAGCGTACGATTAAGGATATAGATCTCTGGAACTCCACTTTGTATTAGGGCGTATAATACAGCTCTTGAAGCTCCACCAGCCCCCAATATTATAGCCTTTGTATCCTTAGCTTGCCAATCTGGCACAGTATTATATAGGTTCTGGATAAAGCCATAGGCATCGGTATTAATACCATGGAATTTTTTATTCTCATCAATTACAACTGTATTTACAGCCCCGATAGCTTTGGCAGTATCGTCTAGACTATCCATTAATTTGAAAGCATCTTCTTTATAGGGAATAGTTATATTACAACCAGCATAGCCCTTATCTCGCAAATTATTTAAAGTCTCTTCAAGCATTCCTTTCGGCACGGGTATTTTCTTATACTTGCCTAATATATTATATTTTTCTAACCAATAGCCATGCAGTTTAGGAGATAATGAATGCTCTATTGGCCAACCAATTACTCCCGCCTTAATAGTTTTGTTGTCTACTGCTTCTTTTAAGCACATTAAACACTCTGTGCGACCTGCTGTAAAATTATCATCAGCCCACCATTTTTCAACAGTTTTTAATATTTCGCCTACTTGTTTTCCTTGTCCTATACCTAAAGCTAGAACATCACCTCCAATTAATTGAAACTTAGGTATTCTACAAGCTGTTGCCATTTGATATAGATTTTTATAATCATTTTTATATTCTATATTATTTGCTCCAGACAATAAAATCATGTCTAGAGTAATATCACGCCCTAAATCATGTACCATACGCCTTAAATCTATCTCCGAAGTATCAGGCAGAATATCTTTTGAATTTATTAAAATATTACGATGTGTTTTTTGAGCCTTAGATAAACGGAATAAAGGTATATCTCCACAACTCAAAGCAACTAAGCTACGAATATTATCATGACTAGTGTAGCATATTTGCTCTAGTGCAATTAAGCTCTCTAATTTATCTACCGATACATCACCAGTTATAATCTCAGTCATAACACCAGCCTCTAACATATACTTACAAGATAATGGTGCTTGCTTTGATTCTAATAGTCTCAAAAATTCATTAGTAATGCGTTCTTTAGATAGGTTAGGTATTTTATTTGCAAAAATAGAGCATGCTTTTAATGCAGTATCATCAACAGGTTCTCGTCCATAATGAGCAAAAAAGCGAAAAAAACGCAAGATACGCAGAATGTCTTCTTTAATTCTATCCTCGGCAGAGCCAATAAATTTTACAATCCCATTATGAAGATCAGAGACTCCATCAAAATAATCATAAATATTACCATCAATATCACAGAACAAAGCATTCATAGTGAAATCACGCCTTGCTGCATCTTCCTCCCAATTATCGGTAAAAGAAACTTTCGCATGTCTGCCATCTGTTTCTATATCTTTTCTTAATGTCGTTATTTCAAAAGGCATTTTATTAATAATTGCAGTGATAGTGCCATGCTCAATTCCTGTCGGCACATATTTTATATTAGCCTTAACTAAACAGTCTATCATTTGCTCTGGTTTCAGCGGTGTTGCGATATCAATATCGCATACGCTACGATTAACCAAGCTATCACGTACACAACCCCCGACAAAACGTGGAGCATCAACACCTGAAATACTTAAAGCTTTCATAAGCTCTAAAGTTTCAGGATAAACCATCCATGCGGGAAAACTATTTAAACGTTGGGTAATTGCCATTTGTCTATTAAAACACTAAATTGTTCATGTGTAAATCTAACTGCAGCAGAGTTAGCATGACCACCGCCATTTATTCCATATTTTGTAGCTATTTCTTCTGCAACAGAGCTAACATCTATATCATTATCACTACGCAAGCTAAGTGACACCATTTTGTGATCAGGATCGTATTTGCATGCCATGAATATTTTTGGCTCATAACTACTTTGTTTCTCAAATTGATACCAGAATTCACGACTAAGGTATTTAACTTTTCTCCAAACAAAGCCAACCTTACAATCTCCTAAGGATTGAATGCCTTTACAAGAGATTGGTTTCATTTCATCTAAAGCAATGTTGATTCTTTTTATATAAATTTTCCGTTGTTTTAAGCCTCGCTCTTCAAGAATTCTGATTGTATCATTTGTAGCTACAAGCTCAGAAATTTCTTTGGAAAATTGCTCAAAATCACTATTATCAAAAGTATCTACCCCAGCCGCCAGAGTAAAAAACTCCTCGGGTGTTGACATGAAATCACTATTAGCTAAATCCATCGCCTCAACCAAATCAATAAGAAATGGTCTGGTTTTCCCTTTATTAAATATATCCCAACTAAGCCCTGCACCTGAACGATTCATATCAAGAACAATTTCACAATTGGGGTGTGAGAAGTTTTTTAAATGTTTATGTGAGGTTATATGGTGATCGTAAATACTAACTTTATGCCCAACATCTAGAAGTTTTTCCAAAATTGATGGTAAAGGTGATATATCACAGAAATAAACATGAGCATCTGCATATAATAAACATGTCTCTAAAATATTCCCATCATCATGATTAATGCCAATATATTCTGTATTTTCAGTGCCTAAAGCTTGCAAGGCTGCCCAAGCTGAAACACTGCCGTCCATACAAGGGTGATGATAAAATATAACATTGTGAATTTCTTTTTTAGAGCTTTTGATATTATGCAAGGTCAAAATTTTCTGTTTTAGCATCACCATTAGGAGATAAAGTGATTTTCTCTATTTTTGCTTGAGCATCTTTTAATTTGCTCTCACAATATTGTTTTAGAACCATACCCTTCTCATATGCTTCTATCGACGTTTCAAGGTCACCTTTACCGCTTTCTAATTGCTTTACTATAGACTCAAGCTCAATTAATGCCGCTTCAAAACTAATATTATTTTCTGTCATTTTTCTAATTTCCTTTATTTTCTGGTTTTAATTGAAGTCCAAAAACAATTTTATATAGCCCCGCATGCTCAATTCTTGCAAGTGGTATATTATGTTCGATTTCCTCTGTTAAAACTCCAACCCCAGCATCTTCATCTAATGCAATTGTCGCAGGGAATATCTTTTTAGCCAGAATTTCATTCGTTGGCGATAAAATAGTTACAAAATACTCAAAACTTTGCTCATTAATAAAGGAAGCATCAGGGCTACGCTCCGCATAGAAAAATAACTTTGCATCAATCATAACAGAAAGACCATCATTATTATCGAAGGAACATTGCCCAGAAAAATCTTTAATCATAACATAAGCCTGTTTTGTGCCGTCCTTGGCAAAAATTTGCATATCTTCGGCTTCATGAATTAATCCTGTTTCGGGACAGGTAAGTTTAGAGGTATCTATCGCAGGCTTTAGTAATGCACAGCCATGCATTAACAATACAAACCCAACTAAAAAAAAGATACGAACGATACTAAACATAAAACTTAACTTTTGTTATTTTTTAAACTCTACGGTAAAAACATGACTTGATACAAGTACAAAATATAACTATATAGTATCTATGACAAAAATACAGGTAAAAATGCAAGCAGAAAAGAAATTGAAAATTATATTGGCAAATCCCAGAGGGTTTTGTGCAGGGGTTGATCGTGCGGTTTTAATTGTTGAGAGAGCTTTACAGAAATATGGAGCTCCCGTATATGTTCGTCATGAGATAGTTCATAACAAACATGTTCTAGAATCTTTAATGGCTAAAGGTGCTGTTTTTGTAGAGGATCTTGATAATATTCCAGATGATGTGCCTGTAATTTTTTCTGCGCATGGGGTTGCTAAATGCGTCACGGCAGAGGCTACAAGTAAAAAGATATTTTATATTGATGCAACCTGCCCATTAGTTAGTAAAGTACACAGAGAAACCGAACTGCACCATAAAAATAATAAACATGTTTTATTGATAGGTCATAAAGGACACCCCGAAGTAATAGGCACAATGGGACAAATTTCAGCAGATTCTATATCACTTATTGAGAATATAAAAGATGCAGAGAAATATGAAACCAACACCCCTGATAAGCTTGCATTTGTTACGCAAACTACACTATCTGTAGATGATACTAAAGATATTATAGAAGTTTTAAAAAGACGCTTTCCTAAAATTGTTTCACCCAAAAAAGAAGATATATGCTACGCAACAACCAACAGACAAGCCGCAGTTAAAGAGATTGCGACTAAATGTGATACGGTTGTGGTTATAGGCTCTAATAATTCATCGAACGCTAATCGTTTGGTAGAGGCCGCAAAACAGCATGGCTGTAATAAGTCATTTTTAGCACAAAATAGCTCTGCGATTAACTGGCAAGATATAATAGACAATACAAATATTTTAGGCATCACTGCGGGAGCATCAACGCCTGAAGTACTAATTTCTGAAGTAATGGACACTGCTAATGATATATTCTCTGAGGTTGAAATTGAATATATTTCTGTAGCAGATGAGAATATCACCTTCAAACTTCCAAAGGTGGTGGCTTAGGGTATGGCAGTTTATACAGATATAACAACTGATGAATTAAGTAATTTACTTACTGATTATAATATAGGTTCTTTAGAAGAACTTACACCGATTGCCAATGGCGTTAGCAATAGTAACTATATAATTACTACAAATAAAAATAAGTATATTTTAACCATGTTAGAAGATTTTTCCGTGGGGAGAGAAGCTCTACCATTTATTGTCTCATTTATGCAGCACTTAAGTAATAATGGAGTACCTTGCCCCGAGCCAATAAAAGATAATAATGGAAATATTGTTAAATATTATAAAGAAAAGCCACTGCTTATTTCATCATTTATATCAGGTCACCACCCAGATATTATTACGCCAAAGCATTGTAAAGTGCTTGGCAATGCATTAGCTAAACTACATATCACAGGACAGAGCTTTGAACAACTGAGACCAAATCCAAGATCAGTTCTAAAATTAATTGAAACCAAAGATATATATCTTGGCTATGCAGAAAAATTTCAAACAGGTCTAAAAGATACACTAGAAAAGCTTTTTGAGCATTTATTAATAAACTATCCAAAAGAACTACCGTCAGGTGTTATTCATGCTGATTTATGGCCTGATAATGTATTATTTGATGCTGATTGTGAAATAAACGGCATTATTGATTTTTATCTGTCGGGACAAGATTTCTTAGCTTTCGACCTTGCAATATGTATTAACGCTTGGTGTTTTGACGGTAATATATTAAATCAAAATAAACTACATAGTTTAATATCTGGATATCAAAAAATTCGCTCTTTAACCGAAGATGAAAAATCAGCCCTACAAATACTACATCAAGCTGCTTGTTTGCGTTTTTTATTAAGTAGATTGCAAGAATGGTATGAAGCTCCAAAAGATGCACTAGTCACGCCCCACGATCCGACAGAATGTATTGATAAATTAAAATATCACCAGACATATAATATAAAGGATATGATATGAAAGAAGTTGAATTATTTACGGATGGTGCTTGTAGTGGTAATCCTGGCCCAGGTGGTTGGGGGGCTATTTTGCGTTATAACTCGACTGAAAAGGAGCTTTCAGGCGGGGAACAAGAGACAACCAATAACCGTATGGAGCTTATGGCAGTAATTGAAGGTCTAAAAGCACTTAAAAGTAAATGCAATGTCACAATTTACACTGATAGCAAATATGTTATGGACGGTATGATGAAGTGGCTAGAGGGCTGGAAAGCCAAAGGCTGGAAAACTGCAAACAAGAAACCAGTTAAAAATGTTGATTTATGGTTAGAGCTAGACGCGGAAGCCATAAAACACCAGATATCATGGCAGTGGGTTAAAGGTCATAGCGGCCATATCGAGAATGAAAGAGCCGATGAGCTTGCCAGATTAGCTATTCCTTAAATATACCCAAATCTCAACTTCATATAAGCCATTGAAAAATAAGTCCCCTTAAACCCCCCTTGTTTATTTTACATAATACAGAGCTTATTATATATCAATTAGTTAGATTACAATTATGATATGAAGTTGAGATTTGGGTTAAATATATATAGTTCCATAAAATTGACAACGTTATGAAAATTTGTTACAATATAAATGTAATTGAATTTAATAACAGATAGAATTAAGGTCATGGATACAAAAGAAGATATCATAAAACTATGGCATGAAAATGTTGATAGTATCTTGGCTCAACAAAGTCCTAAAAGACGTCAACATGAACAAGAGCGTATACAGGTAATTCGTGAATTAATGTCTGATAGTGCCTTGGGTAAGGATTTACTGGATTGGGCAGATGATAACGATATTGTTATTTTAATGGATAAGGAAATTATGGTTGGTGGATACCACCTTAGTGGTCTAAAAACCATTGCTTTGTCTACACATATTCCAAATGGGCAGCTTATAAATACACTTGCTCATGAGATACGCCATGCTTGGCAAGACGGCCAAGGATTCTTGCCTTTATTTAACAACAATCTAGATAAGAATTCTGTGCAAACAGCTACAGAATATATGTTGCAAGTACGTTTTCTTGAGGCTGATGCCACAGCTATTGGAAATAAAGTACTTAAAGATGTAATTGAAAAACGTGGCAAACTAGCAATGCTTAAACATCTACCAATGACTAGCATTATATCACACACTATAGAATTTAAAACAAGCTTAGTAGAAAAGTTTAATGACTTTTTCTATGATGATGCTAGGAAAAATGCCTATGATGAGCGTAGTTTAAAAATATATGCAGCATATATGGGTATATCAAATATTATAATACCTTATAGTGAATTAGAATATGATGATGAGAAGTTCAGTGATCAACACAATATGCCTTTTAATATTGGCATTAATGTTCATGATGAAGCATCGATTAGAAAATTGGGGGAAATCTTTAACCAAGGTAATTATATGGACAACCTACCTGAAGGCTTCCATAAAGCCCCTTTCTATTCTGCAGGTTTTTCACTTGAGAATGAAACATTTGAGGTACTAAAAAAAGCCAATACTTTACGAAATAGTTACAAGCCCAGAAAATTATAATTTATTTGAATTTAAAATTGGTATGAATAAAATTATGGATAAAAAAGAAGATATCATGAAACTATGGCATGAAAATGTTGATAGTATCTTAGCCAAACAAAGTCCTAAAAGACGAGAACGAGAACAAAAACGTATACAGATAATTCGTGAATTAATGTCTGATAGCTCCTTGGGTAAGGATTTACTAGATTGGGCAGATGATAAAGGTATTACCATTCTAATGGACAAACAAGTAAGGTCTAATGGTTATTATTGTGATGGTTTAAAAACTGTTGTTTTGTCTACAAATGTTCCAAATGGAGAACTTATAGGCACCCTTGCCCATGAAATACGCCATGCTTGGCAAGATGATCAAGGGTTGTTGCCAACTCTTAATAAAAGCATGGATAATAATTCTGCACAAACGGCTATAGAATACATGGTTCAAGTGCGTTTTCTTGAGGCAGATGCCTCAGCGGTTGGAAATACAGTGTTAGAAGATGTAATTGAAAAACGTGGTAAATTAGCAATGCTTAGACACATGTCAGTTGCTGCGATGATATTGCATGTAACAGAGGCTAAAGTAAGCCTGGAAGGAAAATTCAAAAATTTCTTTTCTGACACCCCTAGAAAAGATGCTTATGATGAGCATAGCTTAAAAAACTACGCCACATATATGGATATACCAAATATCGTAATGCCTTCTGGTAAAATGGAATATGATGATAGTAAATTCCATAGAAAGCACAATATACCTTCTAACATTGGTCTTAATGTTTATGATGAGGCATCAATTAGAAAATTAGGTGAGATTTTTAATCAAGATAACTATATGAACAACCTACCTAAGAACTTTCATCAGGATCCCTTCTACTCTGCAGGATTCTCACTTAGAGCAGATGATTCACGACTACTAAAAAGGGTTAACACTATAAAAAACAGGCATAAGACAAGAAAATTATAACTTATTTGCATTTAAGTTTAATGAGTCAAAGATTCTTCTTGAAACAAAATTATTAGTTTCTTGAGGTTTTGCATTTGCATCAAGATAGAAGCGCAACGCTGTATCATCAGGATTCTTAATTTCGACGTATTGACCAGCATTTATTTGCTCATTCATAATATTACAGTTTGCCTTATTGCTTTCGTTAAACAGTTCACATGAAGCGACCATATCACCATCTACCAAATTATCCTTTGGCTGTAATAGAGATTCACTACCAACCCAACCACGCCCCAGTTCTTTGATTGTTTTTAAAGCCTCTTTCTGATTAGTCTCTATGCCATGTAGACCATGGTATTGAAAATATGCTAGGTCAATTTGTGCTTTCTCATAGCCGTTTTCTGCAGATTTTTGTATTAACTCTATTGCTACATTATCGGGCAAGTTAGGTAGTCCATAACTACCATTCAGTATACCTGTGCCAGCACTTTCTAATGCCCAACTTTCATTTAATAATAGGCCATCATATATTTTTTGTGCTTGCGGGGGCAAATCTTGAGAATCCATAGCTGTAATTAGCTCTTCTATAGCCTGCCCTGTATTATATACCGGCTCTATAGTTTCTTTAACTATATCTGGCTCAGTAGCTATCCAACCTCTCATTTCAAGGTAATCAAGGTCATTTTGTGCTGGAGCATAACCCATATCTGCTGCTTGTTGATATAATTGGATTGCAATTTCTTTGTTTTGTGCAATTCCTTCAAATCCATGTTGCATAGCAGGTGGCATGGCATTTGTTCCATTAAATAAATAGACGGCAAGATCTTTAATTGCACTAGCATCGTTATTCTGAGCTTTATACAATGTTTCCATCGCTTTTGCACCAAGATCACCTTGTTCTAAGAAAATATTCTCAAGCTCTGCCAGTGGTGTTAATTTTATAGGTGCAGGCTCCATGGGAGTAGGTTCTGGAACAATAGATTCAGTAATAACAGGTTCTGTGGTAGTTTTAAGCTCAATATCTGGGACAGAATTATGAATCACTTGCTCGTTATTTACAGTCAAATTATTATCACCCCATAAAGAGGAGAATAAATCTTTTGCGAGATCTTTTATCCAAAGCCCAGTTGCCGTATTATCTAAGAGAAAATCAACACCAATAAATGATAAAGCACCAACACCAGCACTTGCTGTATTAAAAAGCATTCTCATACCATGCTTTTTTAAATTTTGTTTTGATAATAAGTTATCCAATGCTTCCGAAGCTTCTATTTTCTTACGCATTTTTCTATATTCTGACACCATACCAAGGGCGGTTAAGCCAACACCTACGCTAACCGCAGTTAGAATCATTCCGTTTGTATCAGTTAGACCCGCCATGCTTGCCGTTGATATAGCAAGATACCTCATAGAGCCAGCTACTATAGCACCTGTAAATGCAGCCTTTAAAAAGCCTTTTATATTCTTTTTTGATTTATTGTTTTCTTTTACATTCATTAATTACACACACAATATTAGGTTATAGTTTTAGTCATATTTATTAGATATAGCTTAGTATAGTATTTTCACATATTGTGCAAGCTTATTTTAGAAAATAAATACCTTGACATAGTTTTTAAAGGCTTGTATATATTCGAGCCTATTGTTTTAAAGGTATCTAAGAATCCCGATAAAGCAATATAACAAAAATAAAAATAACTTTAATAGAGGGTAAATAATTATGAATTCTAAAAAACTATCAATATCGGCACTTTTTTTCGTGGCATGTCTTGCAACTACCAATGCAGGAGCAAATGGAAACCATGAACGCAATTCACATGGGCATGATGATGACCATACTACAACCACAACTACTGTTGATAATAGTCTTACTTCTAAGCCAACGCTTATTGCAACACCAACAGCTATTGCAGGCGCAGATCTAGATGCTAGCTTAACTAATATTTCTGGTTCTAGAGCTACTTCTGGTTCTAAAGCTACTTCTGGCTCTGAGTCATTATCATTATCTAAAGTTGGTGACATTGATGCAGCTTCTAGAGCATCTGCTATAAATGGAAGTAACAAGCAAACAGTTGAAGTTCCTGTTAAGCAAGATAATAAGCAAGTAGCAAGCCAAAGAACAACAGTTGGTGACAATACACAAAGAACAACAGTTGGTGACAATACACAAAGAACAACAGTTGGTGACAATACACAAAAAACAACAGTTGGTGACAATACACAAAGAACAACAGTTGGTGACAATACACAAAAAACAACAGTTGGTGACACAACTCAAACAACAAGGACATCAGCTGATGGCAACAAAACCCTTGTTGGAGGACAAAAAACTAGTTATAACCACCAAACAAAAATCGGTCATATGACTGGAGCGCCAAACCTTGGTTCACAAAATGTTATGGGCGAATGTAAAGATGGTTGGGGAGTAACTCTAGGCGGAGGTCACCCTTTCTATGGTAGTGGTGGTGTTGGTGCTCAAGTAGTGAATAAAGATGATGAGTGTTTAAAAGATAAACGCGCCCATGAAAAAGAAATTAAAGGCATGGTAATTGAACATAATGAAATTATCAATGAAAACACTTTATCTAGCAATGAACTTATCAAGCAAATGGAAGTAACAAGTAATGAAAATGTAGCTCGTATTGAAGGTGCTACAAAAATTGCTAACACTGGTGTAAAGGCACAATGTAATCAAGCTGCATCTAATAAATCAGCTAGTCAAGCTTGTGAAAACAACACAAGCCAAGCAATGGGATTCTTATTTCCTAGCGCACCAGTAAATAGAAGATAATAATAACATTATAACTTATATTATACTTAATTTAGGGGCTGCGATATTTACGTGGCCTCTATTTTTTTAATTTTACTGTCAGCAGATGGAATAATTCGAACCAAAACAATTTGATTACGTTGACGACGTAGAATTTCAAAACGAAAACCATAAAAAATAAAAGTCTGACCAATTTTGGGGATAGATTGACTTTCAAACAAAACCAAGCCAGCTAAAGTTGAATAATTATCATCTGGTAATTGCCAATCAAACTGACGATTTAAATCACGAATTGTAACTTTTCCATCTATAATATAACTACCATCGGGTTGTGAACGCATTGCAGTTGCATCAATATCATATTCATCTGTTATTTCACCAACAATTTCTTCTAAAATATCCTCTAAAGTAACTATTCCCATTAGGCTACCATATTCATCTACAACTAGAGTGAAATGCTCTCCACGTTTGCGAAACTCCTGCAATTGATCAAACAAAGTGGTGGATTCTGGTATAAACCATGGATCAAATAGACATGATTTTATATTAAAGTCCTTCATATTGCTATCGCAACGCTTAAGCTCTCTTAAAAGTAGCTTTGTATGCAATACACCAACTATATTATCTGGAGAACCTTTATATATTGGCAGTCTAGTATAAGGGCTTCCTAGAACTTCATCAATTAGGCTATCAATATCTTGTTCTATATCAATCATCATGATACTTCGCCTATGTATCATAATTGCCTCAACCCCAACATCGGCCAAATCTAGGATAGAGCTTAACATTGCACGTTCTTCAGAGGTTTCATCTTCGACTGTTTGATTACGGTGTAGGTCTATTGCTCCACGCAATTCCGTATGTTCATCATCATGTTCGTCAATATTTAATTGCACCCCAAATAATTTAAATGTTGTTTCAACAATTTTAGTCACCATATCGGTGATTGGTGCTAGCACAAATACTAATACACGAATAAATGGAGAAATAGACAAAGCCATGCGATTTGAATAACTTAATGCATAGGTTTTAGGCAATACTTCGGCAAATATTAAAACCAATGCAGTCATAGCCATAGTCGCATAAATCATTCCAGTTTTACCAAATAATGACATCATAACCGAGGTCATTAAAACGGATGCTAGAATATTTACAAGGTTATTCCCAAGTAATAAAGCACCTATCATTCGTTCTTTTTGAGCTTGTAATTTATTAACTATACCAGCTCTTTTATTACCTTTTCTTTCTAAGGCGTGCATTCTTGCTTTAGAAGATGCGGTTAATGCAGTCTCAGAGCCTGAAAAAAAACCAGATAACCCCAATAAAACAAAAATTGCTCCGACAGAACCCCAAATTTCTAAATTCATATTTTAAATTATCCCCTTTAAAAATAGTGCCAAGTTTTCTGCATCAATATTATTCTTCACAACGGCTATGCCTATATCTTCTAATAACACTAAATTAATCATATCATTTTTATTCTTCTTATCAAACTTCATAGCATTTATTATGTCTTCTGGCTTTAACTTAAATGGAATTTCTGTGGATATATCAAGGCTATTTAAATGATTCTCTATATCTCTTGCGACACCTAATGGACATATTTTCATTTTTTCAGAGAATTTAGCTGCCATAACCATTCCGATTGCAACGGCTTCTCCATGTTTTAATACATCATTATAACCTGCAAGATATTCTAATGCATGCCCGAAACTATGCCCAAAATTTAATAATGCTCGAAGATTTGAAGTTTCTTTTTCATCTTTAGCCACTATCTCTGCTTTTATTTCACAACTACGCAAAATTGCATATTTCAGAGCCTCAGTATCATTATCTAAAACTTTGCTGCCATTTTCTTGAAGCCACTGCCAAAAATCAATATCATACATTATTCCATATTTAATAATTTCTGCATAACCCGATTTTAATTCTCGTATTGGTAAAGTTTTAAGTGTCGAGGTATCTATAATAACAGAGCTAGGTTGATAAAATGACCCAATTAAATTTTTCCCTGTCGATACATTAATTCCAGTTTTGCCGCCAACAGAGCTATCAACTTGAGCCAAAAGACTTGTAGGTATTTGAACAAACTCTATACCACGTAGTAATATAGAGGCTAAAAAGCCAGATAAATCACCAACAACGCCACCACCAAGAGCAAAAATCATTGTTTGTCTATCAATTTTATGACTTAAAATTTTGCTAGCTAAATCCTCTACTATATTAAATGATTTACTGCTCTCACCAGCAGGCACAACTAAAATATCATCAATAGACCAACCAGCATCGGATAGAGCATTTCGTACAATTGCTCCATAATGAATGCTAACATTATTATCTGATATTATTATTGCTTTTCTTTTATTCGGTGTGTGTAATAAATTTACAAGATTTTTTAGAAGATTGTCACCTAAATAAATAGGATAACTACCAGAGGGTGTATTTACATTAATTGTATCATACTCCATTAATTTCAATATCCCATATATTCTATAATTTCATCTTTGACTTTATGACCCATAGCTCGTGGGGAGATATTCTCAACACAGTTAATAATCACATCAGCTTCACTATAGATTGGATAACGTTTATCCATTAATGATGTTAAAACTTTACGTGGATCAGTATTTTGCAGTAATGGTCTATGATTCGTTCGCCCTGTTCTTTCTAATAATAGTTCAATATCTGCTTTCAGCCATATAGAAATGGCGTCATTCTTGATTCGACTTCTAGTCTCTGGATTTATAAAAGCCCCACCACCTGTTGCCAAAACAATCGGGCCTTCTTTTAACAGGCGTTCAATCACTCGACTCTCACCCTCTCTAAAGCCTTGTTCACCATATAGTTCAAAGATTTCTTCTATAGAGCAACCAGCAGAAATTTCTATCTCTCTATCAGCATCAATGAAAGGCATATGGAGTATCTTGGCAATTTCACGACCGATTCGTGTTTTACCGACACCCATTAACCCAACTAGTACAATATTTTTATCAATTTTATGCATTTTTTAACCTTAAATGGCAGTTTAATGTTTTTTCATCGCTAAACAAAGAAAAAAAAACGCTCCAAATCGTAAGTGTAACTATTTGAAATCTAAGGGTTTTTATTTTTTCTTGAAATAAAGTTAGTTTTTTATGAAAAAAATGTTGACTTTGTTTAGTGGTTATGTCATAACTAATAGAGAAGAAAAGTAGGCGTTTATGCTTTCACGCTTTAAACATTAGAAACTAAGCGTATAAACATAGCCCCCTACACCCGACGAAGCTAATTATAGTTATTGTCGTAGACAAATGAGAAAAGATAGATAGAATGCCTAAAGCATTTTAAAAAAATATAAGGACACGGTAAATTATGCGTTTTTTTATAACTTTCTTTTTTTTAGTCTTGATAGGATTATTTATTAGCTTCGGAGTACTGGCAGTATGGGATATGCCGCAACCAAAAGAACACTTTGAAAAACAAATTGAAAATGAAGTTTTTTTTGGTACAGAAGGCGAACAATTTAAATCGGTTAAATAATAATCGAATCGCTGATGTTTAATTGAGGTCTCATACTTCTGTAAAGTGCGTTGTGGAGCAATAAATGTGTTATAGAAAATAGGTTTAAAACAAACTGTAACACATTGAAAATAAAAGAATGAAATATTTTCATATATTGCCCTTGCATTTTATGCCAAAATACGGCTTTATGTCGTATAAGAACTTTTTGGGATTATATGTCTTTAAATAAGAATGTATAATTTAAATGTAAATGAGAAACTAAATATAAGAAGGAGAGTACAAATGGCACGTCCAGGTCGTCCACGTCAAGAAAGGCCCGCACTTCCGGAAACGGTAGATGCATTTTTAGAAATGTTAATAACAGAGCGAGGAGCAGCAATGAACACCAAGCACGCATATGAGCGTGATCTTGCAGATGTTTGTGTATTCCTAAGAGCTCAAGACAAAAAAATTGAGACAGCGTCTACAGAGATCCTAGCTGAATACCTAGCTGATCTTGGAACACGTCACAATGCAAAAAGCAAAAGCAAACATATTACAGGCGGAAAAACAGCAGCACGTACGATTGCTCGTCGTATTTCAGCACTACGTCAATATTATGGCTTTATGATTACAGAAGGAAAACGTGAAGATGATCCAACATCTGGTTTAGAAAGCCCTAAACAAACACGTGCATTACCTAGAGTTCTAACAGAAGAAGAAGTAACTATTCTGATTAGCACTGCTGCTGGTAGAGGAACTCCTGAGAATATCCGTTTGGTATCTCTTTTGGAAATCCTGTATGCAACTGGTTTGCGTGTTTCTGAACTTGTTGGTCTTGAACTTACAGCTGTTGGTGAAGGAAATCGTTTCATCATGGTTGAAACAAAAGGTGGCCGTGAGCGTATGGCTCCATTGTCAGAGCCTGCTCAAAAAGCTCTTGCAAACTACCTTCGTGTTCGCCCACGCTTCCTATCACATGAACGTAAAGATTTGTTGGCAAAATGGTTGTTCCCATCTAGAACATCAGAATCTGGTCACTTGACACGTCAGCGTTTTGCTCAGCTTTTAAAAGAGCTAGCACATCAGTCTGATCTTGATCCTGATAAAGTAAGCCCACATGTATTGCGTCATGCATTTGCAACACATTTGTTAAAACATGGTGCGGATTTGCGTTCTGTTCAAAAAATGCTTGGACATGCAGATATTGCAACAACACAAATCTATACACAAATATTGAATGATCAAACTGTTGGTACAGTAACAGAAAATCATCCTTTAGCTGAAAAAACTGCTGAATAAGAGTTAATACTCTAATTTAGACGAAAAAATATCTAGGCTGAGAAAAACTTTATAGTTTATGCTCAGCCTAGATTTTTTTGCCCAGAACCCTATATTTTGCTTGAATAACACCAATCTTTCTGCTATAAATTTGCCTGATTGCATATATTTACTCTTGATGCTACGTACAAGGTCAAGCGTATTAATCTCTGCAATGGCTAAGGTAATTTGCATATGGGCATGATGCTAGTATGCGATAACATTAACTAAAACTAGGAGGAATAGAACATGAAGTTCCGTCCATTACATGATAAAGTATTACTACGCCGTCTTGATAACGAAGCTAAAACATCAGGTGGTATAATTATCCCAGAAACAGCACAAGAAAAACCTATGGAAGGGCAAGTAGTTGCCGTTGGTACAGGTATTATTGATGACAAAGGAAATGTACTTCCTTTAGCTGTTAAAGAAGGTGATTTTGTCTTATTCTCTAAATGGTCAGGCACAGAGGTCACTATAGATGGTGAAGATCTGTTGGTTGTCAAAGAAAGTGACATTATGGGGATTATTGAAGGCCAAAAAAAAGCTAAAGCAGCTTAATATAGGTCATTGATAGAATAGATCTCTAAAATTAAAGATCATTTAAATTTATTATTAAAGGAGAACGAATATGTCTGCAAAGGATGTAAAATTTAGTGCTGAAGCACGTCAAAAAATGCTAAAAGGTGTTGATATTTTAGCAAATGCTGTAAAAGTAACATTAGGACCAAAAGGTCGTAACGTTTTATTGGAAAAAAGCTTTGGTGCTCCACGTATTACAAAAGATGGTGTTTCTGTAGCAAAAGAAATTGAATTATCAGATAAGCTAGAAAACATGGGCGCACAAATGGTGCGTGAAGTTGCTAGTAAAACTAACGATATCGCTGGTGATGGAACAACAACTGCAACGGTTTTGGCTCAGGCTATTTTCCGTGAAGGTGTAAAATCTGTTGCAGCTGGAATGAATCCTATGGATTTAAAACGTGGAATTGATTTGGCAACAACTGCTGTTATTGAAGATATTCAAAGCCGTGCGAAAAAAATCTCTAAAAATGATGAAATTGCACAAGTTGGAACTATTTCTGCAAATGGAGACATTGAAGTCGGTAAAATGATTGCTGAAGCAATGGCAAAAGTTGGTAACGAAGGCGTTATCACTGTTGAAGAAGCAAAATCACTACACACAGAACTAGATGTAGTTGAAGGTATGCAATTTGACCGTGGTTACCTATCTCCTTATTTCATTACGGATAGTGAAAAAATGATTTGTGAGCTTGAAAACCCATATATTCTTTTCCACGAAGGCAAATTGTCAAACTTACAAGCAATGTTACCAATTTTAGAAGCTGTTGTTCAATCTGGTCGTCCACTATTAATTGTGGCTGAAGATGTTGAAGGTGAAGCTTTGGCTACATTAGTAGTAAACAAACTACGTGGTGGCTTGAAAGTTGCAGCGGTTAAAGCTCCTGGTTTTGGTGATCGCCGTAAAGCAATGATGGAAGACATCGCAACATTAACATCAGGTCAGGTTGTATCTGAAGATATTGGTATTAAACTTGAAAACGTAACTATCGATATGCTTGGAACTGCTAAGAAAGTACGCATCACTAAAGATGAAACAACTATTGTTGATGGTGCTGGTAAAAAAGCTGATATTACTGCACGTGTTAGTCAAATCCGTACACAAATTGAAGATACATCTTCAGATTACGATAAAGAAAAACTACAAGAGCGTTTAGCAAAACTTTCTGGTGGCGTTGCTGTAATCCGTGTTGGTGGTGCAACTGAAACAGAAGTTAAAGAACGTAAAGATCGTGTTGATGATGCGGTTCATGCTACTAAAGCTGCTGTTGTAGAAGGCGTAGTTGCTGGTGGTGGTGCTGCTTTATTATATGCGATACGTAGTTTGGATAAAATTAAATCAATAAATGCAGATCAAGCTGTTGGTATCCAAATTATCCGTCGTGCTTTAGAAGCTCCTATTCGTCAGATTGTTGAGAATGCTGGTGGAGAAGGATCTATTGTTGTAGGTAAACTTATTGAACAGAAAAGTGCTGATTTTGGCTTTGATGCACAAAAAGGTGAATACACTAACCTTGTTAAAGCTGGAATTATCGACCCTGTAAAAGTTGTTCGTGCAGCTTTGCAAGATGCAGCTTCTGTTTCTGGTTTATTAATTACAACTGAAGCAACAGTCTTTGAATTACCTAAAGAAGACAATGCTGCTGGCATGCCTGATATGGGCGCTATGGGCGGCATGGGCGGTATGGGTGGTATGGGAATGATGTAATTTTTACATCTCCTAAACTACTTAGGCTGAATTAAAAGAAGGTCGTTGTTTTGTACAGCGGCCTTTCTTTATTGATATAAAGCAGTATTTATGATTCTATATATCTATGAATATTGCACTGTCACAATATATTTCCATTTTTTCTAAGAGGCGCACAAAAACTTTTTTAGTGTTCCTTGTATTTCTATATTTCATATTCCACCTTCTACAAGGGGAGCGTGGATATATAAAACTGCAAGAATTAGAATTAAAACAAATATCAATAGAAAAACAATACGAACAAGTGCATAAGGAACGTTTAATCTTGGAGCAACGTGTAAATTTACTAAATGCACAAAGCCTTAATAAAGACATGCTTGATGAGCAGGTTAGGCGTGTATTAGGCTATACAAATGAAAAAGACATTATAGTGCTAATTGATTAATTTATATATTACATAATATAACTTGACATATCCTCAAGAAACTTGTATGCTATAAAATATATAGTGTAATTTATTATAATTAATTGAGGAAATGAAAATGGTAGATAAAACTGATTCTGATAATGCTAATAATAAGAAACGTTATTTCTGGTATTCTGCAGAGTATGCAAGAAGTAAAAAAATATCCCACCCTTACATAAACCGCCCTTACAAAGAAGAGCCTTTAGAAAAAGGTTTTAGTCAGATTAAAACTGGTTCTAGAATTGAACCTAATATATTTGATAAACATTATAACTTACAAGAAGTTTTCACTGACAAAAGCCCTATCATTAATAACAATCTAAGAATCAATACAGAACGTGGTTACTTAATTGGTCTGGGTGATGATGGTGTACCATTCCCTTTTACAGAATCAACGGATAATGACAAACCAACAATCAAAAATAAAGATGTAAAGTTAGTAGCTGAGGCTAAAGGTAATAATATTTTAGTTTATGCTGATGGTCTTATATCAAATCTGGGTTTAGATTTTTGTAAAGGAAATAAAATTCAGCAAAACGCATCAGCAATTATTCATAAAATGTCCATGGAAAATAAAATGCTTTTGTATACAGAAACAACCGATAAAGGTTTGAAGAATAAAAATAACAATAAATTCACATAACAGAAAACAAGGCTATGCGCTTGTTTAGGTTCTTTGCTTTAACTTACAATGTGTTAGCTTATATTATTGTAAGTTAACATATCTATCAACCTGTAGTCTCTATTAAATTAAGTATATAATTTAAAATACCCCGTTGCTTTTTTATTTATAACACTGCACAATACAATTACAAGGTGTGTCCACCTTTATCTTTTGTAACTATAAACTAAATATTAATTATTATTGTGATACTTTTAATGTATAGTAAGAGGAATATTTTAACTAAAAGAATAGGTAATATATATTATGGATGATGATCTAATTGAAGAATTCCTAGCTGAAACATCTGAGGCTCTATCTGAGTTAGATGTTGATATTGTATCTTTAGAGCAAAACCCCAATGATGAAGACTTAATTGGTAAAATATTTAGATTAGTTCACACAGTTAAGGGAACTTGTGGATTTCTAGGATTACCAAGACTTGAAACAGTCGCACACCATGGGGAAAATGTTCTTGGTCGTTTTCGTGATAAAGATCTTCAAGTAACGCCAGAATATGTAACACTTATTCTAGAGGCTTTCGATCGTATTAAGGATATTGTGGCTGCTATCGCAGAAACTGGCTCTGAACCAGAAGGCGATGATAGCGAATTATTACAAAAACTAGATGATGCATATAATTTTGGTAAAGGTGAAGTTATGGATGATGGTATGGTAGATTTAATGCAAATGTCTATGGAAGATTTAGCAGCTCAAGCAGATGCAGATAAGAACAATATTGCAAACACTGAAGAACCTATTGAAGCTAAAGAATCTAACGACATTGAAGAAAAAGATGATGCTTCGAAATCTAAAGATGTAGCATCTCCTGCAAATCAATCACTACGTGTAAATGTTCAAGTTCTAGAAGACTTAATGACTATGGTCTCAGAACTTGTATTAACACGTAATCAATTAATACAAATCCTACGCTCTCACACAGATAGTGAATTTAGTGCGCCACTGCAAAGACTAAATCAAGTTGTATCTGAGCTACAAGAAGGCGTAATGAAAACCCGTATGCAACCAATTGGTAATGCTTGGGGAAAACTACCTCGTATTATTAGAGATATTGGCGTTGAGCTTAATAAAACAATTAATCTAGAAATGCGTGGTCAAGATACAGAACTTGACCGCCAAGTGCTTGACCTAATTAAAGATCCATTAATGCATATGGTTCGTAATTCTGGTGATCATGGTATAGAAACTCCAGAAGAAAGGCTTGCGGCAGGAAAATCTGAGGCTGGTCATATCCTTTTAAATGCATACCATGAAGGTGGGCATATAATTATTGAGATATCAGATGATGGTAAAGGTCTTTCTACAGACAGAATAAAAGCAAAAGTTCTTGCAAATGGTTTGGCTACAAAAGAAGAGCTTGAACAAATGTCAGACCAACAAATTCATCAGTATATATTTAATGCTGGACTATCAACCGCAGAAAAAGTGACTTCTGTTTCTGGTCGTGGTGTTGGCATGGATGTTGTTCGTAGTAATGTAGAGAAAATCGGTGGTACTATAGAGCTGAAATCTATTGAAGGGAAAGGCTCAGTTTTTACAATTAAAATCCCACTAACTTTAGCTATCGTATCAGCATTAATTGTTGAGGTCGCAGGTGAGCGTTACGCAATTCCTCAATTAAGTGTACAAGAACTAGTTAGAACCTCAGAAAACAGCTCTCAAAAAATTGAAAAAATTAAAGGAACAGCAGTGCTTCGCTTAAGAGATCGCTTGCTACCTTTAATAACTCTGTCAAAATTACTCAAATCAGCTTCAGGTGATATTAGTAGTAACGATAATGATGAACAAATAATTGACGAGTATGGAAACACAAAAGAAGTAGAAGCAGAATTAGATGACATTAAAGGACAAAACTATATTGTTGTGACCCAAGTTGGCTCTTATTCTTTTGGAATTGTAGTGGATAAAGTATTTGATACCGAAGAAATAGTTGTAAAACCAGTTCCGCAAATTTTAAAAGATATTGGTATTTATGCAGGAAATACAATATTAGGGGATGGTAGCGTCATTATGATCTTAGATCCAAATGGTATTGCTACAGCATCTGCTAGTGAAGCATCATTCTCAAATGATTTGGATATCGATGCTGGTGGAGCAGATGAAAATATAACAACAAGCGAACGAAAAACATCATTGCTAGTATTTAGAGCAGGACAAGGAGCTTTAAAGGCTGTGCCTTTATCACTAGTTTCTCGTCTTGAAGATATTGATGTTGCCATCATTGAAGAAATAAATCATTGCAAAGTTGTTCAATATAGAGGGCAATTAATGCCTATTGTTCCTTTCAACGATAAAATACCTTTTAAAGATAAAGGTCATCAGTCAATCCTTGTGTTTTCTGAAAACAACAAATCTATGGGATTGATGGTAGATGAAATTGTAGATATTGTTGAAGAAGTTATAGATGTTCAATTAGGTGGCATGCAACCAGAAATTCTTGGTAGTGCAATTATAGACAAACAGGCTATGGATGTTATAGATGTCGGTCATTTCTTAGGAACATCTAATCAAGATAATTTCGCAGCTAGTGGAAGCTCTGGGGTATTAGCAGAACAAGGGCATGAACAGAGTTATAAAGTACTGGTTGTAGATGACAGTAATTTCTTCCAAGAAATGTTAACCCCTTTATTAAGTGTTGCTGGGTATAAAGTAGTTTCTGTTACAAATGCAAAAGAAGCATTATCCCTACATAATGCCAATGAAGTTTTTGATGTTATCATAAGCGATATTGAAATGCCTGAAATAAATGGATTTGAGTTTGTTCAGAAAATTAAGTCTGCGGATAGCAAATGGAAAGATATACCTGCAATTGCTTTATCTGCACATACATCTCCAAAAGATGTTGAGAAAGGTCTAAATTCTGGGTTTGATAGATATATTATGAAATTTGATAAAGATGGTCTATTAAATGCTATTAAAGAAGTTATGACAGAGGTAGAACAGTCAAAAATGGGAGATGCAGCATGAGTGCAGAACAAAGCATTATTAACCAAGAATATTTAGATAACGATGTAAGTAAAGAATATCTTACGGTCACAATTGGTGGGCAACCTTTTGGTATCCCAGTATTAAAAATCCAAGATGTCCTGCAGAAACAAATCGTTACAAGGATACCTTTGTCTCAAGCTGAGGTTGCTGGATCTTTGAATTTGCGTGGACGAATTGTAACTGCAATTAATATGCGAAAACTTCTAAATATAGAAGAATCAGATAATGTTTCTAAAGATATGAATGTTGTTGTTGAACATGGAAATGAGCTATACAGCCTAATGGTTGATAGTGTCGGAGATGTATTACTTTTATCTGATGATACTTTTGAGAAAAACCCCTCAACAATGGAGAAACATTGGAACAACATATCTTCGGGCATTCATAGGCTTGATAATTTATTATTAGTTATTATTGACGTCGAGGGATTATTCCAGTCTTTTGATGTAGATGAATAAGGATATATGGTTTATATACAAAAAAACGTGAGGATTATAAGAAATAATGAAAACTTGTTTAATCGTTGACGATAGCCGCGTTGTAAGAAAAGTTGCAAGAAAGATTATAGAAGAATTGCAATTTCAATGCTCTGAAGCAGAAGATGGTCAAGTTGCACTTGATGCCTGTAAACAAGCAATGCCAGAGGCTATTTTACTTGACTGGAATATGCCTGTAATGAATGGCATAGATTTTTTAAGAGCTTTGCGTTCTTTGCCAAATGGTGGCGAACCAAAAGTAGTTTTTTGTACGACTGAAAATGAATTCTCCTTTATTCAAGAAGCACTAAGTGCCGGCGCTAATGAATATATAATGAAACCTTTCGATAAAGATATTGTCGAAGGAAAGTTCTCACAAATTGGTTTAATATAGATATAAGTTTATGGAGTTTAAGGTCATTAGCAGTACATCAACATTATCACCACCAGTTAGCGTACTTATCGTTGATGATTCTGCTGTCATTAGGGGGTTTTTAAGGCGTTTCCTTGAGGAAAGTAATGATATCAAAGTAACCGCTACAGTTTCTAATGGTGAGGCTGCTATAAAAAAGGTTGAAAATGAAAAATTTGATGTAATAATTCTTGATATTGAAATGCCTGTTATGGACGGTCTAACAGCACTACCTATTATTTTAGAAAAAGACCCAGATGTACATGTAATTATGGCATCAACTTTAACACAGAAAAATGCGGCTGTAAGTTTCCAAGCCCTTCAATTAGGTGCCACAGAATGCTTGCCTAAACCATCAAGTGCTTTAGGTATGACAGGAACAGATAGCTTTCGATATGATATAGTTACAAAAACTAAAGAACTTGCTGTTTTAACTAGGAAAAAAAGAGGCAATCCTAATGTTAAATTAGTATCACAATCAGCGTTAAATACAAACGATACCCAACAAACTAGCATTAGCTTAAAACCTATGCCAGCATATTTTAATCCTGCAGTCATTGCTATAGGCTCATCAACTGGTGGGCCCAAAGCATTAACAAGTGTTTTTTCAGCACTTAAAGGTGCCAGTTTTAAGAAACCAATATTTATTACACAGCATATGCCTGAAAAGTTTACAACTATCTTAGCAGAAAATTTAGCAAAGCATTCTGGAATTGATTGCCATGAAGGAATAGATGGAGAAGAAGTACGTGCTGGAGTTATTTATGTCGCACCAGGTAATTATCATATGTGTTGTAAAAAAGATAATGGAAGAATCTTAATTAGCCTTAATCAAGCAGCACCCGAAAACTTTTGTCGTCCATCAGTTGACCCGATGATAAAAAGCCTTACTTCTGTTTATGGTGGGCAAAATGTATTGGGCGTAATGTTAACGGGTATGGGACACGATGGTTTAGGTGGTTACAGAGATTTAGTAGATAATGGCGGTGTTGTATTTGCACAAGATGAAGATAGTAGTGTTGTTTGGGGAATGCCAGGTGCTGTTGCAGAAAATGGTTTATGTAGCAAATTGCTGCCTTTAGAAGATATTCCAAACAACATGCGAAACTACTTATAAGAAAGTACAAGAGGAGCAAGCTAGTGGAAGACCATATTTTTAGTATCTATGAAGGCTTGTTAAAGTCAAGATCTGGTATAATTATTACAAAAGAGAAAGAATATCTATTAGAAGCTAGGCTTTTACCAATTGCTAAAAAAGCAGAATGTAGCAATCTTGCTGAATTAGCCAATAAAATAAAAACCTCTTTAGATGGGGATTTAGCAAAGTCCATTATTGAAGCTATGACAACTAATGAGACGTCGTTTTTCCGTGACACACGTCCGTTTGATAATCTACGTGATGTTATTATGCCTTATTTCGTAAAAAGCAGAGCGACAACAAAAAGACTGCGTATATGGTCTGCCGCATGCTCTAGTGGTCAGGAAGCATACTCAATTAGTATGATTTTAAAAGAAATGGAAGCGAAACTATCAGGCTGGACAATTGAAATTGTTGGTACAGACTTATCACAAGATATTTTAGAGCAAGCAAAAGGCGCTAAATATACACAATTTGAAGTTCAACGTGGCTTACCTGTTCAGTTTTTGGTTAAATATTTTGAGCAACAAGGTGAAAAATGGTACCTAAAAAGTGATATTCGTAACATGGTAACATTTAGACAGTTAAATCTATTAGAAAGTTATGCATCAATGGGTACTTTTGACATTATATTCTGTCGTAACGTTTTAATTTATTTTAATCAAGAAACAAAAGCCAGTATTTTGCAAAAACTATCTAGCTGTATACAAAAAGATGGCATTTTAATGCTTGGTGGTGCAGAAACTGTCATAGGAATTAACAGCGACTTTAAAAGTCTTACTGGTCATAGAGGAATGTATATACCTACAGAAGGCACTTTTATTCCAGAAGGTAGCGTCGCTGCCTAGGTTCATGGAGTAATGCTTCTTTTGGCTACACACTTGGGTGGATTATTAAAGTGCTCAAGATGAGAGGGTGTAGAGTTCAGAAGGGGAGCTTCAAACTTGGTTAATAAAGAAGTATAGCGAAAACAATTGTCGCCCATGATGATAAGTACTGGAGCTTCAAAACTTGTTAATACAATGGCGTTATAAAGACATCGGTCACCCATCGTAGTAAGTGCTGGAGCATCAAGCTGCTTCAATCCAGAGACATATTGAAAACAGTTGCCACCCATGCTGGTAAGTGATGGAGCTTCAAATTTGGTTAATTTATCGACGTTACAAAGGCTGTCATT
>JAJFGX010000131.1 GCA_021775895.1 Alphaproteobacteria bacterium
GAGTTCTGAAGTAGCAGATAGTTCCAGAAAGATTAAACCTGCACAAAGACGGCTTTAATTCTACGGACACCTGCGGAGCTACTACCTTCTTTTTTGATTGTAAATATGCCTTGCTCTCCAATTTTGGCTGTTTCCTCTACATGTGGCCCCCCACATAATTCTTCGCTCCATACTTTACCTTGAGCATCTTGGAAACTATAAACTTTAACTATATCTGGGTATTTTTCCCAAAAACTACCTTCAATTCCTGCATCTATAGCGTCTTGTTTAGCTACTTCTCTGACAGTTGCATTGGCATTTGCTGCGATACCTGCACGCACATATGTCTCAACTTTCTCAAGTTCTTCTTTTGTAACTTTTTCCCCATGGCTAAAATCAAATCTAATTCTTTCCGCTGTAATATTGCTACCTTTTTGGTGTACGTGGTCACCTAATATTTCTCTTAAGCCAGCTAATAACAAGTGTGTGGCACTATGAAAGGCGGTTGTTACCTCGCTACTATCAGCTAAACCACCTTTAAATTTACCAGCCGCCGCCGTACGGCTTTTATCAGAGTGTTCTTTTGCTGCTACTTCAAATTCTTCTGGATTCTGTATGCTGGAATTATTTTCTTCTAATATCTCAACTGTAAGTTCAAAAGGAAAACCGTAAGTTTCATAAAAGTAGAAAGCTTTCTTTCCTGTTATAACTTCGCCCTTGGCTAGAAATTTATGAATTTCTTTTTCGCCAGATTCTAATGTTTTTCTGAATTTTTTCTCTTCAGCATCTATGGCATTGATAATTTTATCTTTATTATTCGCTAGCTCACTATAAGTTGAAGACTCATCTATATAAATACTAGCTAAGTCAGCGGTGAAATCATTGTGCAAGTTGATTTTCTTTGCTGTTCTAATTGCTCGTCTTATTAGCCGCCTTGTAACGTAACCTGCATCTACATTATTTGGTAATGCTCCATCATAGATTAAAAAAGTTGCAGCACGAATATGGTCTAGGATAATACGAAACTCTTTTTTTGCTTCATTGTAGGCTAGCCCACTAAGCTCAGCAATTTTTTGCATTGTTTTTTCAAAGAAAGGCGTTAAATAGATATCTGGGTTATTATTAATTGCAGCTGCAATTCTTTCTAATCCACCGCCGTAATCAATATTCGGTTGTTCAAGAGCTTTGAAGCCATCATCTGTTTTTAAATGTGTCATGAAGACATTGTTGCCAATCTCCATGAATCTAGAGTCTTCTAATGCGGGGTGATCTTCTTGGCTACCATCAGGATTAAAGTCATAGAACATTTCACTATCGGGCCCGCCAAGTTCACCTATCGGCATATTTGCAGGTTTCCCAGCACGACTCCACCAATTTTCATTTTCATCATAGAGGAATATTCTACCTCCTCTTGATGCTCCGAATTTAAATGGTTCATTTTCAATAATTGGATCAATACCAACTGATGTAAATAATTTAGACCATATTTCAATAGCATCGTTATCTCTATCTATATTTAAATCTGGATTGCCTTTGAAAACAGTTACATATAAATTTTCTGGGTCTAAACCTAGTTTTTCAATTTGCCATTCCCAAATAAAGTGAATTTGATCTTTTTTAAAGGTTTCAGGGTTAGCTTTCAGCTGCCAACGACCGATCATTTCAAAAAATGTAAGGTGTGAATTATCGCCAATGTTTTCAATATCTACAGTTCGAATACATCTTTGTATATTGACTAGATGGTCACCTGAAGTATGTGTTTCTCCTAATAAATAAGGCACCATAGGCTGCATACCACTGCCTGTAAATAAAGTGGTTGGATCATTTTCTGGCAATAAGCTAGATGAGGGGATAGTTACGGCATTTTTCTCACGCATATATTCAAAAAAAGATTCTCTTAGTTCGTTTGGATTCATCATTATACTGGACTCTACATTATTTACTGTGAACAAATTCTATCTATTTTTTATAATAGTTCATGTTAAGAAGTAAAGCAAAAAGCAAAGTTTTTATTACCTAGAATTTACTAGGTAAATTCTTTTTAGATCGACGTAGTGGAATATTTTTTGGTGTGTTTGCTAATACCTCTCCACCACCTATAAGAAGTACCATACTAGCCATTAAACTGATTATTCCAGCACCAACGCCACCTAAAATAATTGCTGGTGAACCATCATTTCTAAGGTCTACCATACATTGGTTAAGTTCTTTTACACTGTTATATCGTGCTATATCATTGTTTGAATCAGTTATATTTGTATCAGCAATACATTCATCTAAAGCACCAGCTTCAATAAAATGGTTTAAGCTTAAATCTTTTAAGGTGCCATGTTTCTTCATTATGTCGGTTGCTTTTTTATGCAGAGTCTCAAAGTTTTCTTCACTAATTGCCGCCTCATCATCTGTTATACCATTTAAATGGATATCAAAGAATGTATTTTGAGCATTGTTAGAGAATGTGTTTTTTAAATCAGCGATGTTTACAGCGTCTGATGGTAATTCTTCACCAAGTTTCATTGCAAGTTCTTGATTTATTTGAGCTTGCTGAAGTTTCAGGCTCTCAATGTCTAGATTTGTTATAGCTTTAGTATGCTCAGCCATAATACTTTCTTCTGCTTCGGTGCCTATTTTATCAGGAATTTCATTGTAACTGTCACTAATGATGGAAGCAGTTATGCCTGACCCAGCAAGTACAGCAACAGTAGATAGAATTACTGGTAGCAAATGTTCTTTGGCTGTTAGAACTTTACCAAGGTAGTGGGCAGGGTTTGGGACACTAGGTTCTTTTGGTTTTTGTTCATCCATTATTCTTCATTCCATTTATTTTGTTGTTTGCAATATATAATCTACCATAAAAAATAAACTATGTCAATAGATTGATTTAAAAAAATACAAATCTGAAGTATCTAAGTTTAACTGTTAGTTACTTATTTAATGCGAAAGAAATCAGGAACATCATCACCGAAGCCTTTAGTGCTAGTAGTGCTGGAATTATTATTATTTTTAGAATTATCTAATTTAGCTACTTTTTGTGGAGCTTTGCTTTGTGATTGGTTTTTATTGTTCTTGGCACTTTTATTTTTTGCGGGTGGTTTTTTATTGCCATCTTTAGATTCTATATATTTGATATTAACAACGTCAAATCCCTCGATTGTATGTTTTGGTATTGCATCACCAATTAATTTCTCAATATTTTGTAAATACTTACCATCTGCTGGCGTCGCAAAAGTAAATGCTCTACCGCTTTTACCAGCCCGTCCAGTACGCCCGATACGGTGTACATAGTCCTCGGCATGTTGTGGAACATTGTAATTAAATACATGAGATACATCTTGCACATCTAAGCCACGTCCTGCCACATCACTGCAAACTAAAATATTAGTATCACCATTTTTGAAGCCATCAAGTACTTTAGTTCTAGTATGCTGATCCATGTCCCCGTGCAGTGCAGCAACTCCTGCAATACCTTGACGCTCAAGGGTATCTTTTAAGCCGTCAATATCTCGTTTACGATTGCAGAAGATAAAAGCATTTGTAATTTCTTCTTCAAACAATATATGACTTAAAGCTGATTTTTTATCGTTTTCTGATAATGCTATAATAAAGTGATCCACTGTTTTTGTTGGTGATGATGGTGCTGCTACAGAAATTTCTTTTGGATTGCTTAAGAATTTCTGGGCTAATTTACGAATAGGTGGCGACATAGTTGCAGAAAAAAGCAGTGTTTGCCTCATAGGTGATAGCAAATTAATTATTTTCTCTAAGTCTGGAATAAAGCCCATATCTAGCATACGGTCTGCTTCATCAATCACTAAAATTTTAATGTCTGCAAGCATAATATTTCCACGGTTAAATAAATCAAGTAATCTACCTGGTGTTGCTATTAGAACATCAACACCTCTATCAAGTTTTTGAATCTGTGGTTCCATAGAAATACCGCCAACTAAAACTGCATGGCTAAGGTTACAATATTTACCGTATTGTTCAAAGTTCTCTGACACCTGCATAGCAAGCTCTCTGGTAGGTGTTAAGACTAATGATCTTGGCATTCTGGCTCTAACTCGTCCACCTGCCAACATTTCAATCATTGGTAGGGTGAAAGCCCCTGTCTTGCCAGTACCTGTTTGTGCAATACCTACTATATCTCTAGTCATTAGAGTTATAGGAATGGTCGTTGCTTGAATAGGGGTTGGGTGTTTATACCCAAGATCATCAATTGCCTTTAACAGGTTTTCACTTAACCCAAGGTCTTGGAACGTTTGGTCTGTATTTTCACTCACAAAAAAGAATCACCTTTATAAAATATTGAAATACTGTACATTTTACAGTATTATATAGTTATTATTTAACGTAAGGAGAGAGTAATGTCAACCATAACTAGCAAACCAGTTATACATCAACTTGATATTCACCAAAATAGAAACTCTGGCACTGCCCTTAATTTAGAATGGTTGGATCATATTCAAGTGAATTTTAGCTCGGTTGAGGGGCGGACGAAATCTCTATTAGGTCGCAGATGTGTTAAAAAGCAATGGCAGGAAGCTTGGCTATTAAAAGCTATAACTTGTATGGACTTAACCACCCTTGGGGGTGATGATACTAAGGGTAGGGTTCGTCGATTATGTGCAAAGGCAAAACAGCCAGTGCGTCGTGATATAATAGATGCTTTAGGCATGACAGATGCTAAAATCACTACAGGTGCTGTATGTGTTTACCATGAGATGGTTGAGACCGCAGTTGAAGCATTAGCAGATACAAATATTCCAGTAGCTGCGGTATCTACAGGTTTTCCACATGGTTTATCGCCAATGCCTCAACGGATTCAAGAAATTAAAGCCTCTGTAAAGGCGGGAGCAAAAGAAATTGACATTGTAATTACCAGAGGTCATGTCCTTACAGGAAATTGGCAAGCATTATATGATGAAGTATCGTCTTTCCGTGAGGCTTGTGGAGATGCTCATTTAAAAACTATTCTGGCAACAGGAGAGCTTGCAACCATGCGTAATGTTGCTAAAGCCAGTATGGTTGCAATGATGGCAGGAGCAGATTTTATTAAAACCTCAACAGGGAAAGAAAGCGTTAATGCGAATTTAAATGTATCACTTACCATGGTGCGTATGATTAGAGATTATTTTGCCGAGACTGGTTATAAAATTGGCTATAAGCCAGCTGGTGGAATTTCTAAAGCTAAAGATGCGCTTAGTTACTTAATATTAATGAAAGAAGAATTAAATAATGATTGGTTGTCACCAGAATTATTTCGCTTTGGAGCATCAAGCCTATTGGGCGATATAGAGCGACAATTAGAGCATTTTGTAACAGGTCATTACTCAGCTAATAACCGTCACCCATTAGCATAAGTTGATATAAAGATGACAGAAAATGATACTAAAAAAAACACCAAAGAAAATAAACGTGCTGCTGCCGTTGCTTTAAAAAGTTACGATAAAGATACTGGGGATTTTTCTGTTCCAAAAATAACTGCGGCTGGATATGGCATGTTTGCGGAGCAAATTCTAAGGCTTGCCTTTGATAATGGAGTTAAAGTAAGGCAAGATGCTGATTTGACACAAATGCTTGTTAAAATAGAGCTAGAAAGTGAAATACCTTCAGAGGCTTTAATTGCGGTTGCAGAAATTTTGTCACATGTCTATAAGATAAATAACCAATTAAAAGATAAGGTATAACTATAGCATGACAAAAGCTGAAATTAGAGCCAATATTGAACAAGTCAAGAACTATATTAATGATTGTGAGAGACGAATAGCTCAAGGTGAGAGCGTTGATTTAACTGGTCTTGATCAGAAGGTGGAAAGTATTTGTAATGAGGTAGCAGCTATTCCGAATGAAGAGGGCAAACAACTAGAAGAAAATTTATTATCACTGTTTTCGGCTATTGATAAATTAGCCAATGCAATGCATGATTCTGAACAGAGAAATAGTGAGGATTAATGGACGGTTTTTATTATATAAAAGTTATAACTGCATTTATTTTTGTTGTTACCCTCATGTATTTAATAGGCAGAGTAGTCAAACGCTTTGGTGGACAGAAAATAAGTGCAATTGCTGCCAAAAAAGGTGGTTCTTCCTTACATGTTGTTGATAATATAATTCTTGATTATCGTAGACGCTTAATATTGGTTGATTATGCGGGTAAAGGCTATATGGTTATGCTTGGCGCTCAATCGGAAACTGTGGTCGCATCTGGTATTGAGCTAAAAGAACAGGATAAGGCAAAAGATGATTAAGCGGGGCATATTTTTATTTTTAGCGATGTTGACGGCTTTTATACTTGTAATGCCTGATACTATATGGGCTCAAAGCGTTACGGTTGATCTTGGCGAGGGTGCTAATGTTGGCGGTAGCGGTGATGGCTCTATCGCAGGGCGTGTAGTGCAAATAGTGGCTTTGATGACTGTGCTTGCTCTGGCTCCATCAATTTTAATTATGATGACTTCTTTTACACGAATTGTCATTGTTTTGTCTTTCTTGCGTACAGCCATGGGAACACAGCAAACTCCACCTAATACGGTGCTTATAAGTTTGGCTCTATTTTTAACTTTTTTCATTATGGCACCAACATTAAATGCCGCCTATCAGCAGGGAATTGTACCACTTGTAAATAGTGAAATTGAAGAAATGGAAGCTTTTGATAGAACTACAGAGCCGTTCAAAGAATTCATGCTAAGAAATGTTAGAGAGAAAGATTTGGAGTTATTTATTGGGCTGGCAAAAAGCAAGCTTGATATGAAAGATATAGCAGATCCAATGGCAACGCCGTTGAATGTGTTAATTCCTGCCTTTATGATTTCTGAGCTTCGTCGAGCCTTTGAAATAGGCTTCCTTCTGTTTCTGCCATTCCTAGTCATTGACATGGTTACGGCATCTATTTTAATGTCTATGGGTATGATGATGCTACCGCCTGTCATGATTGCTTTGCCATTTAAGATTATCTTTTTTGTACTGGTTGATGGTTGGTATCTTGTTGCAGGTTCACTTGTCCAAAGTTACGGCTAGTCCTAAAAATAATAGTATCGAAAGGCTTTATAAAACTATGCGTATTAATCAATATGGTTATTTAATTGCTATTATTTCATGTTTGTTTATTGGGGCTTGTTTTTTCTCTGTAGATGCTAAGGCTTCTAAAGATACTCCAATTGTTGATGAAGCAGCGGAGGCTTACAAGTCGCATGGTCAATCAATATACCAAATTCAAGTTGTTGACCGTATTGCGAATAAAAAAAGTAGTATTGGCTCTGGTTTTCAAATATCAGATAAAGGACATATTGCGACTAATTATCATGTAGTGTCAGAGGCTATTCAACGACCAAAACAAAATAGAGTTGAATATCTAACCGACAAAGGAGAACGTGGAGCTTTAAAAATAATTTTGGCTGACGTTGTGCATGATCTAGCTATTGTACAAAAAGTAGAACTTGATGGTTCAACTTGGCTGGAGCTTGGTAAATCTGAACTACCTAAAGGCGCACGCATTTTTTCTTTAGGCAACCCTCATGATATAGGTTTTACTATTATTGAAGGAACATATAATGGTATCTCGGATAAAAGTCTTTATGAGAAAATACATTTCTCAGGCTCACTTAACCCAGGAATGAGCGGTGGCCCAGCTATTAACCATGATGGAGAAGTAATAGGAGTTAATGTATCTACAGCAGGTAATCAAATTAGCTTTTTAGTTCCTGTAGAGCATTTAAAAGCCTTGTATGAAGATGCTATAAAAATGAATGGTGAATTTTCAGAACAAACTAGCGATATTATAGAGGAGCAATTAGAAAAAAATCAAAAACGATTTTTATCCAGTTTAATTGCAAAGGAATGGAAAAGCATGAGCTTTGGTCCTGTGGATATTCCTGCCAAAATTTCTGATATTTTTAAATGTTGGGGCGGGCAGGTACATGAAGAAAAAGACTTGTATAAACATTTTTATTCGGTTTGTTCTAGTCAAGATGACCTATATTTAGAATATGATTTCAGCACTGGTTTAATACAGTATAAATATGAATATCTAGAAGCTGAAGATGAGCTTAATACTATGCGTTTCTATAAATTATATAGTAGTTTGTATGGCAACCCTTCACGTTCATATTATAATAATGCGAGTGAGCAGCATGTTACAAATTTTTCATGTAATACAGAATTTGTTGATATTGCTGGCAAAAGATGGAAGTCTTCTTTTTGCCTTCGTAAATATAAAAAATACCCTAAATTACTTGATATGAATCTTTATATGGCGATGGTTGGTGAAGAAAAGAAAGGTCTTATAATATCTTTAATGGCTCAAGGGATAGATAAAGAAAATAGTTTTGCACTTAGCAAAAAATTTATGCAGCAAGTCCTTCCTCTAACAACTAAAATTAAGGAGGGTGGCGATAATGAGTAATTCCAAACAAATTATAGTTGAGATTTCGTCTCAAGATGCTCCAGAAAATAATAATCAATATCATAAAGTAGCTAGTTTTCCAGCAAGTATAGGCAGAGGCTTTGATAATGACATTATTATAGATGATGCTTTTATCTGTAGTCGTCATTTAGAAATAAATTTAATTGAAGATGGTGAAGACTGGGTGATTAATACGCTGGAGACCGTTAATGGGGTCACGGTTAACAAAGATACATATCTATCTGAATCTAAAACATCATCTATCCCTTTAAAGTCTGGCGATCATATACATATTGGTAAAACAACCTTAAAAATTTATGATGTAAATCATCAGGTGGAAGAAACACAAAAGCTACATAAGCAACATGGCTTATTTACTATGCTTGGGAAGCCTATCAATAGCTGGTTACTATTTTTTGTTGCTACTGCAGTTGCAGCATCTATTGGTTATTTATCAACATGGGATAAAGAGAGTTCAATTTCTACTATCTCTACAGCTATGGTTTGGATTGGAGCATGTTTAATATGGTCATCAAGCTGGGCTTTGACGGGACGTATAAATAAGCATAAATCATATTTTTTAGAACAAATTGGTTTGGTAAGCCTATATCTAATTATAAGTGATATTCTTTACTACATACAATTACCTTTAGACTTTGCCTTACATGAAAATTTATTTGCATTAATAATTGAGGTTTCTTCAAACTCTTTATTGGTATTTGGTTTGGTATATGGTTGCTTAGTTCTTTCTTCTAATCACTCTAGAAGAAGAAACATTAGAGATGCAGCTTTATTTACTGTCGCCATGGTCGCAATTATTCTTATGTTTAGTTATATTAAGGCAGGTAAATTCTCAGTTAAGCCAAAATACTCTGATGTATTAGAGCCTTATTTCTCTTCCCTAGGTAAGCATAATGATATTGAATCTTACATGGCAAACAATCATGATATGTTTATCAAAGAGTTTGATTGACAAACATATGTATTTGCTATAATATGCAGATTATTCTAACAATTTAAGGAGAATCGGTATGGCAACATATAAAGATATATATAATAAATTATTTGAAAAAGCAGATACTGTGGCTACATATGATGAGGCAATACATGAGTTTGGCAAAGACCTTATGCAGCTACAAGCATCTGGTATAATTGATTTAAAATCAGAAATGGCTAGTTCAGGCTCTGGGTATCAAGATTTTTTCACTGCTTATTTAGAAAAGGAAACGGCTTCTAGTGTTATGCTTCGTTCTAGCTTGGCATCTAATTTGAATCGTAAAATATCTGCTGATGAGAAAGAACAGTTTAAACAAGGTTTAAGTTCTATCTCTGACGCTACAAAACGAAAATTCACTGAAGCAGTACAAACACTTATAGATAATAATAGTGTTGATATTAGAGCTGCTCTACATAAGAACAAAGCAGAAGTTACAAGACTTGGTTTTTCTCTGGATATACCAGAGCGAGCAGATTATACAAAATCTGTGGCAAAGAAACCAACAGCTCCTAAAAGATAAAATAATTTCCTGTTTCGTCATTGCCACGTCGGGCTAGCGCCCTTCCTCGCAATGACTGGGCAAGTCACTATAAAACTGCTAAAGTCTAACTATGACTATAGAGTGTGGTATAAAAATTATTAGTGACTTTGTAAAGACCTTGCCTGCATTGGCAGGTGTTTACCGAATGCTGGATAATAATGATACTGTTTTATATGTTGGTAAGGCAAAAAACCTTAAAAAACGTGTTGGAAACTATACTCATATAAATAGGCTAAGTACGAGACTGCAACGTATGGTTTCTGAGACTGTGCGTATGGAATATACACAGCTACGCACTGAAGCGGAGGCGTTGCTAGTTGAGACCAATCAAATTAAGAAATTAAAGCCTCGCTATAATATTTTAATGCGAGATGATAAATCTTTTCCCTATATTGCAATTACTAAAGATAATAATTTCCCACGAGTCTTAAAATATAGAGGAGCAAAGCAAAAACAGCACAAATATTTTGGGCCTTTTGCATCGGCGGGTGATGTAAACAGAACTCTTGCGACCCTACAAAAGGCATTTCAATTAAGAGACTGCACAGATAATGTCTTCGCTAATCGTAGTCGCCCTTGTTTGCAGTATCAAATTAAACGGTGTACCGCTCCATGTGTTGATTTTGTTTCTAAAGCAAACTACGCAAAACAAGTTAAATTAGCAGAAGATTTCTTGCTTGGTAAAACTGTGCAAATTCAAAAACATTTTGCTAAGAAAATGCAAATAGCTAGCGATTTAATGGATTTTGAACAAGCAGCTATTTATCGTGATAAGATTAAGGCTCTGACTGCTGTTCAGTCCTATCAAAACCTATCTACTCAAAGCCTTGGCAATGCTGATGTTGCAGTTATCACTAAATATGAAGGTAAGAGCTGTGTTTTAATATTTTTCTATCGAGCAGGTCAATATTACGGCAATCATGCAAGCTACCCAAAACACCATATAGATGATACATCAGATAAAATTCTATCGGCATTTTTGCTGCAGTTTTATGAGAGTCACCCAGCTCCAGAGCATATATATTTAAATATAGAATTAGAAGAACAAGGCTTGATTGAAGAGGTTATATCAAAATCTACAGATAAAAACATACAGATTGCTGTACCTAAGCGAGGTAAGAAAAAGGAAATAATTAATAAATCAGTACTACAAGCTGAGAGCCAGTGCATGAAGTACGTGGCTTCACTTACATCACAAAAACAACTATTAGGGCAATTGGCTGAATTATTAAATATAACCAAGGCACTTAAACGTGTTGAAGTATATGATAATAGCCATATCTCTGGCACAAATGCTATTGGAGCAATGATAGTTGCGGGAGAAGAAGGCTTTATAAAATCTGCCTATCGTAAGTTTAATATAAAATCAGATAATATAGTTGCAGGCGATGATTACGCTATGATGCGTGAGGTCTTAACCAGAAGATTTGAAAAAGCACAACAAGACGGTTTATATCCTGACTTAGTAATATTAGATGGCGGTTTAGGACAGTTAAATGCTGGGTTAGAGGTGTTTAAGCAATTAAATATAAATATTCAAGATGTGTCGATTATTGCGGTGGCGAAAGGGGTTGACCGTAATGCAGGTCGGGAACGTATCTTTATACCAAATCAGGCAGAGCCAATATCTCTACCAAAAAACGATGCTTTGTTACATTTTATTCAACGCATACGTGACGAATCACATAGATTTGTTATTGGAGCGCATCGCACAAGACGTAAAAATAGTGCTAAACAGTCTCCATTAGATGAAATAAAAGGTATCGGAGCAAAAAGAAAAAAAGCTTTATTGCTACATTTTGGCTCTGCCAAATCAATTGCAGGGGCGGAAATAGTGGATTTAGAAGCAGTTGATGGTATTTCTAAAGAAATAGCGATAAAACTCTATGAATATTTTCATTGAATGTTTATTATCACAAAATGTGAAATATAGGGAAGCATAGATGTTAAAACAACTGCCAAATATTCTGACAATATTCAGAATTATCATTATACCATTTTTGGTATTAGCATTTTATATTGGTGGTGCTGTTGGAATTTGGTCTGCAGTAGTATTATTTGCTCTAGCTGGAATAAGCGATTATTTAGATGGTTATCTAGCTAGATTAATGAAGCAAACATCAGCTTTTGGACAATTCCTTGATCCTGTGGCGGATAAGTTGGTTATAATAGTCTCTTTAGTTCTAATAATTGCCTTTAATCACTTACAAGGTTTTTGGATATTATCTGCAATTATTATAATCATACGTGAGGTTATGATTTCTGGATTGAGAGAGTTCCTAGCTCCACATAATGTGCAAGTTCCAGTATCAAAACTCGCAAAATGGAAAACAACCGTACAAATGGTTTTTATTGGCTTCCTAATTGCAGGGGAATATGGAGCAGAAGTCGTTCCATACTCCATAGAAATAGGGCAATTAGGACTAGTTATTGCCATGATTATCACAGTAATAACTGGTTGGAGCTACATGAAAATAGGCTGCAAAACTATTAAAGACTTAGACAGCTAAGGCTTAAATCATTAGCTTATTTTTAGCACTTGGAAATGGTAGTATTTTTCTATTTTTAGTATTACTACTATTTTCTACACCCATATGATACGCCTCAAAACTACAATCATTAACTTGTCTTTTGTTGTTTAGAGTATTAAATGTTTGCTCAACCATACCTAAATTAATATCAACTACACGGCTATGTAGAGTTGCTAGTCCAAGCTCTACCATGCCTTCATCACTTGGTGAGTAGTCTGCTCCATCAATTGTTAAGTGTATAACACGGAAGGTATCTGTATTTCCAATGCGGCATGCATTCAACTGCATAGTTTCTTCATATTCTTTATGAACAATACCGTTGTCATCTTCATGGTCTCCACGATTATGATATAAAGAAGCTGTTAGAACTCGATTTTGATCTTCTAATCTAATTTCTGCATAACCACCTAATTTAGAATTATCTTCATTGTGGTAATAATATAACATCTCTTTACGTTCAGGAAAATCAGGAACGCCCATTTTTTCAGAAATGTCTTGTATTGTATAATCCATTTTTCTCTCTCCAGCTTTTTATAGTTATTTTTTTATTATTGATTAAGGGTTCTCTTGACCCCTTAACCTCACACAGGCATTATCATATCGAAAGAATCTTATCAAAACGTTAACAGGATAAAAAAAATGTCATCAAAGTATTCTGGAGAAAATCCAAGGGGTCACCAAAAGAAGACACGAGTAAAAACGGCTAAGCGTCGTTCTTCATCTTCAACCAAATGGTTGCAAAGACAATTAAATGATCCTTACGTGGCTGAAGCTAAAAAACTTGGCTATAATAGTCGTGCTGCTTTTAAAATTATACAGCTTGATGAAATGCTGAAGCTTTTTAAACCAGGTTATTCTGTGGTTGATTTAGGTGCTGCTCCGGGAGGTTGGACACAGGTTGCTGTTGAAAAGATTAAGCCAGAAACTACAGGCGGGACTATAGTTGCTCTGGATTATTTAGAAATGCCTAATGTTGAAGGTGCGACAATTATACAACGTGATTTTACTGATAACGATGTGCCAGAGCTTTTAAAAGAAGCTCTTGGTGGGAAAGCCAATGTAGTTATGAGTGATATGGCTCCACCAACAATTGGGCATAAAAAAACAGATCACATACGAATCATGATGCTGGCTGAAATGGCATTCGATTTTGCTAAAGATGTTTTAAAAGAAGATGGCACTTTCATTGCTAAATTATTTCAAGGTGGTGGAGAAAAAGAGCTTTTAACTTTGATGAGACAAAACTTTAAAACTGTTAAACATATAAAACCTGATTCTAGCAGAAAAGATTCTGCTGAAATGTATATTGTAGGAATAGGTTTTAAAGGGTAATATAATTATCGTAAGTTTATAATTCTAAAAGGAGATTATATAAATGCTAGGTGAATTTAACCCTCAACAAGCCCTAACCTTCGATGATGTGCTGTTAGTACCTCATTATTCTACTGTTTTGCCTGCTGACGTATCTGTTAAAACAAGGCTTACTCGTACAATCGAATTAAATATTCCAATGATGTCTGCTGCAATGGACACTGTAACAGGCAGTAGAATGGCAATTGCTATGGCTCAAGCTGGCGGTATTGGAGTTATTCACAAAAATATGAAATTAGGAAAACAAGTTGAAGAAGTGCGTAAAGTAAAACGTTTTGTCTCTGGCATGGTTACAAATCCTATCACAATTTTCCCAGAATCTAGCTTGGTAGAGGCTTTGGACTTAATGCGTAGCTACCATATTTCTGGTATTCCAGTCATTGATCAGTCTTCACAGAAAGTAGTTGGTATTATAACTAATCGTGATGTTCGCTTTATTGATGAGAATACAGAGGCTCAAGTTAAAGACTTCATGACGCATGAGAATCTAATAACAGTAAAACAAGGCGTTGAACGTGCAGAAATTAAAAAACTTTTACATGAGAATCGTATCGAGAGATTGATTGTAGTTGATGATCAAGGCAGATGTGCTGGCTTAATTACAGTTAAAGACATTGAAAAATCCATTCTAAATCCAAATGCTAGTAAAGATTCTGAAGGAAGATTACGTGTTGCAGCGGCTGTGGGTATTGGTAAAGATGGTATAGATAGGGCAATGGCAATGGCGGATGCGGGGCTAGATTTAGTCGTTGTTGATACCGCTCATGGTCATTCAAAAGCAGTTTTAGATACAGTTAGTCAAATTAGACAATTGCGTGCAAATGATATTCAAGTAATGGCTGGAAATGTTGCAACAGCAGCAGGGGCTTCGGCTCTGATAGATGCAGGGGCAGATGCGGTAAAAGTTGGAATTGGCCCTGGGTCAATTTGTACAACTAGAATCATAGCTGGGGTTGGTGTTCCTCAATTAACTGCGGTTAAAGATGTTGCACTTGCTTGTAAAACCAGAGATATTCCTGTCGTTGCTGATGGTGGTATTAAATATTCAGGAGATATTGCAAAGGCTCTAGCCATAGGTGCAGATTGTGTGATGATAGGCTCGCTGCTGGCTGGAACAGATGAAGCACCAGGGGAGATTATTTACTACCAAGGAAGATCTTATAAAAGCTACCGTGGTATGGGGTCTTTAGGTGCAATGGTTGATGGCTCTGCCGATCGTTATAGTCAAGATTCTAATATAGGCTCTGGTAAATTAGTTCCAGAGGGAGTTGAGGGTAGAGTTCCACATAAAGGAGCCGTGGATAATGTAATACATCAACTAATCGGTGGATTAAGGTCTGCGATGGGCTATACAGGCTCTGATACTATTGAGTTCTTGCAGAGTAATGCACAATTTGTACAAATAACCTCTGCTGGCGTACATGAAAGCCATGTGCATGACGTGCATATAACTCGTGAGACTCCAAATTATCGTAAATTATAATTGGGGCTGACACCTAACATTTAAAAATGTTAGGATTGTCTATGTATATAAAGCACTGTAAATTAACAAGAAATAAGCAATTAGAACTGATGAAATACTTCGTTGCAGGTTCGACCGCCAGAACTGCCGCAGATTTAACA
>JAJFGX010000132.1 GCA_021775895.1 Alphaproteobacteria bacterium
GGCGGTCGAACCTGCAACGAAGTATTTCATCAGTTCTAATTGCTTATTTCTTGTTAATTTACAGTGCTTTATATACATAGACAATCCTAACATTTTTAAATGTTAGGTGTCAGCCCCTTATATTTTTTTGGAGGTTACAGAGTATGAAGCTTTGCTGTTCATTTGATGAAGTAGCTAAAAAGGCTAATAACGCACTTGGAAAAGACGATGTTAATCTTTTTGAACATTTAAATATTACGAATCAAGAAAAATTACCACAGTCTAAATTAATGGTCTCATGCTTAAAGCGTCTTGTCGATGATGGCTTAATAGAAGAAGCTTATTTACGTGGCTCTTTTGGAAGAGGGCATGGAGATGAGCATTCAGATATTGATTTTTTTGTCGTCGCTACTCCAGAAAACCTTGAAAAAGTTTATGATACAGTTGCAGAACACCTAGCAGAGAGTGGCGATGTAATTACAGATTGCCATGATAGGCTTGTAGAAGACTACGGCGGTATGGGCTTTATGTTTGTTGCAAAAAATAATAAGGATAATCATATTTATCAATTCGATCTTTATGTCGCAATGAAAGGTGTTCCACCTAAAAATGAAGTGACGATTACTCCACGCATTTATAGCAAGGACTCTTCTTACAAGTGGATGGAAGAGTATGGAAATACGCAAGAAAAAGAACTTCCTCAAGCAGCACAGGATTTTATAAAAAGTAAAACATCTGGTGATAGTACTGAAGATCGCTTAGAACTATTGATGCAAGAAATGCTATTAACTTTATTTGTTACAAGTAAGCATATAAAGCGTGGGCAGGTTTCAAGAATGATAATAGACAATCAATTTGTTGTTGGCTCGGCTATTGAGATGCTTCAAACTTTAACAGGTTACGATTCCGTTGGTTATTCATCTATTTATCTTGGAAATGAAGTTGTCGATACAGCGCTAGAACATGGTGATGATGAAATGAAAGAGGCTGCACATCATTTAGAAAGCTTTTTTGATCAACCTATGGATCAACAGAAATTACTTGATGTATTATCCTACAGTAAATTTGTATTAGAAAAAGCATGTCCTGAAATATATGCCAAGCAAAAATCATCGATTGAACTATTTGAGAAAGAAATATTGGCTAAAGATATACAGCCACTACAACAAAACATCGCAAAACAAAGCAATGGAATGAAAAGATAATGAAAGTCACAATTCTAGGAAGTGGTTCGGCTTATGGCGTACCTTATGCAGGTGGTAGCTGGGGAAAGTGCGACCCTAACAACCCTAAAAATAGACGACTAAGCCCGTCAATTCTGATTGAGAATGAAGATACACGTTTACTTGTGGATATGAGTCCTGATTTTAAACAACAAGCTGAACGCCATAAAATAACCTTGCTTGATGGTGTATTTTTTACTCATGCACATGCGGATCATATTACAGGTATGTTTCATTTACCAATATTTATGGCTCACTATCAAAATTGTAATTTACCCATGTACACGGATCGCTTTACCCGCCTTGGAATTGAAAAATTATGGTGGTATATGTTTCACGAGACTATAAGCCCTGAATACTCTGGCCCTGGTAGACCTTTGTGGAATGAAATTATGGAGTATCATGATTTTAAAGTGGGTTCATTAGACGTGAAGCCTTTTATGCAAGAGCATGGTCGTATACATTCTTTGGGGTTGCGTGTTGGTAATTTTGCCTACTCAACAGATGTAAATGATTTCCCAGAGGAGAGTTACCCATATCTTGAAAACTTAGATGTATGGGTCGTTGATTGTAATTGTGTTGAGAATACAGACAAGTCACATTCTAATTTAGAAAAATCTCTTGGCTGGATTGAAAAGTTCAAGCCTAAAAAAGCATATCTATGTCACTTAGATTACACAGTAGATTATGATACTGTATCAGCAATGCTCCCTGATGGGGTTGAGCTAGCATACGATAACCTTGAAATTAAATTGTGATTTTTCATGGATATTACAAAAGAATTTATCGAAAACTTGCCAAAAGTTGAGCTACATCTACATATTGAAGGAAGTTTAGAGCCTGAATTGATGTTTGAGCTTGCTCAACGTAACAATATTAATCTGCCATTTGCCAATATTGATGAAGTTAAAGACGCCTATAATTTCAGTAATTTGCAAGACTTTCTAAATATATACTATCAGGGTATGGGCGTATTGCAGACAGAACAAGACTTTTATGACCTTACTTTTGCCTATATCAAGAAAATAGCATCAGAAAATGTGATGCACACAGAGATTTTCTTTGATCCTCAAGGTCATACAGAGCGTGGCATTGAGTTTGAAGTAGTTGTAAATGGTATTTCCAGAGCATTGGAAGATGGACGTAGTAATTTAAATGTTTCTTCAAAATTGATTATGAGTTTTCTACGTCATTTAAGCGAAGAAGAGGCGTTTAGTACCTTAGAGCAAGCTCTGCCACATAAAGATAAAATTATTGCAGTTGGACTTGATAGTTCTGAGCTTGGTCACCCACCAGCAAAATTTGAGCGTGTGTTTGCTAAAGCAAGAAAAGAGGGTTTTCTTGTCGTCGCTCACGCAGGCGAAGAAGGGCCACCAGAATATATATATGAGGCTCTGGATTTATTAAAAGTTGATCGGATTGACCATGGTAATAGGGCTTTAGAAGATGATGCTCTAGTTAAGCGTTTAGTCGCTGATAATATGGCATTAACAGTCTGCCCTTTGAGTAATTTAAAACTATGTGTAGTTAAAGATATGGTCACACACCCATTAAAGGAAATGCTTGACTTGGGTTTAAAAGCAACTGTAAATTCCGATGATCCTGCATATTTCGGGGGTTATATGAATGATAATTTTTTGGCTGTGACCAAAGCTCTCAATTTAGGCAAAGATGATATTTTAAAGCTTGTTCAGAATAGCATTGAAGCAAGTTTTTTAAACTCAAATGAAAAACAAGATTTACAATTAAGATTAGACATCTTCGCTTCAACCACTTGTTTTTAATGGGTTTTGTTAACTCCAAACTTATATAACACACTTTAATTTGACATATAATTAACAATATGTTATGTTTAATCATGAGTTAAATTAATTGATTCTTTATTGTTAAATAAAGGAAGAATAGATATGAGTGATATGCATGATGACTTTAAATACAAAGCAGCGAAAAAAATTATAGATCATGAGGGTAAAATAGCAGTTATAGCTCTATTAATACCTATTGTTTCTTTTTTTACTGGAGAGTTGTTCGTTTCTCCTGAAGAGAACACAAAAACTTTACAAGCACCTCAAGCATTAGAGCGTATTGCCGATGAGATGCTGTCATTATCAGTACAAAAAGATGCTATTAATCACTTTCAAGAAAATCGAGCAAAACTTGAGTTTGTTGAAAGTGCTTTAAGATCAGAAGAATTAAACGCAACATTAAATAGTACAATTGCAGAATTTAAAAGCGATGCAAACAAAACACTTTCCTATATTTTAGCAACTGAGCATTTATCAGAAGTACAGAAAAGTAATGCTTGGGGTAGCTTTTCTAAAAATATAGCGCTCCCAGAGGATGTAAGCGAATATTATAATGATGATTATGATTTTGGCCATGCTAATGAATGCCATTCTGAGATTACTTCAGAGCTTGATAATAAAAGCATTCAAGAAATAGGATATGAAATGGATCGTTGTCTTGTTACCAAAAATGGCGCTGACCCTAGTATAGTTGCGTTTTTTTCAGTTATAATAGGCTTCGCTACAATCTCTCTAGGAGCTACAGCTACTAATATCAGCAGGAGTGTTGTAGCAAGAAGAAAACAAAAGAAAAACAACTGGTAGTTTTATTTTTTCTTTCGTGCTAATGCATAGCGTCTAAAGTCAGATATTTTCTTTGCTCTGCCAGCTTTTTTTGTTTGCTTCATAGCCAGTTGATATTGATTAAATGGTTCACTGTATTCTGCTTCAACAGAATTACCTTTAGCGGAATAAAAACCACCTAATACATAACTTGGTGCTCCTGTAAGCTCAGTTAACCCATTATATTCACAATCAAAATAACCATCAACTCTTTGTGGCCCATCAATCAATGAGCTTAATTGATTATGCTTACAGTCAAATGCCCCGCCTACATCTTGTGGAACACCTTTAAGTGAAGTTAGTTGATTGTTGTGGCAATAAAAACCACCCTCAACAGTCTTTGGAGCATGTTCAAGAGATGTTAGATAATTATAACTACAAGAAAAACTTCCTCCAATACTATCTGGAGCGCCCTCAAGCGAAGTTAGCTGATTATTCTGACAATAAAACCCACCCTCAATTCTTTGTGGAGCACCAATAAGTGAAGTTAGTTGATTACCATCGCAATTAAAATGCCCTTTAACTATAACTTTGCTTAAATCTGGCAGTTTACTTAGGTTCTTATTTGATAAGCACAAGCTATCATCAATGATGATATCTCCCGTATAGCTATCAATTGTATAATCTATACTTAAATTATCAAAGAACTGTTTGGCTTGACTATTTTGAGCGGCATGTTTGTTGAATGTATTGCTCATACTATCTATGCTTTCAATTTGGTTTTATTTCAAATTAATTAGCCATGATAGCGATGTAATGTCAATGTTTTTTAGAAAAAACAACTATAGGTACAATCAAGCTTTCAAGTCTTTACGGACTTTTTCTTTCGACATTATATCATTGATATGTGCTGCTTGAGCGAAGCTCGCGTCTTTTTCAAACTGTATGCGTGGAGTATTACGCATATTTAGTTGATGTCCAAGTTCCCGTCTGAAATATGAAGAGGCTCTATTAATGGCCTTTATAAAAGTTTTATCATCAACAATAGTATCGCCACCTAAAGGTACTACATATGCTGTTGCATTTTTTAAATCAGGGCTTATACGAACCTCAGAAATTGTTAAGGTGTTAACTCCCTCTAGGGCAGGATCATCAAAAAAACAATCTCTGACTAAATCAGATAGTATATGACGAATTTGTTCGCCAATTCTTAGTTGACGTTGATTTTGCACTGAATAGCTCATTACATTGCTCCTCATAATTTAAATATAAAACGATAATGTTTTCATATCATTTATCCAAAGCTTTTGCAACTGTTTTTTATTTTAAGTGTGATATTTGAGTTTCTAATTCCTCAGCTGTAAATAAAACAGGGCAAACCAAAGCTTCTGAAGCTTCTTTTACAGGAATAGGAAAAGCAGATAAAAAATACTTACCTTGCGGTACATTAGAGAGAATTAATAATTCAAAAATAAGTGCCTTTTGGAAAAGTGTATTATGTATCGGGCGTTCTCGTGATTTTGGCTGAAAATCTGTTGATTTCCATGATGTGCCATATAATTTAAAGCTTTCAGAGTTAACAAGAAAATTAGCAGCCTCTTGGGAGAGCGTTAGAACATAGTCAGGGTCGTGAAAACCATTGCTTAATATTGGAGCGGTCTCTGCGGTTAATAATATTCTATCTGGTATAGAATCACTATTAGCTGCATCATAAATACCTTGTTTTAACTGCTCTAATGATACCTCCCAGTGGTAAATATTTTCGTTTGTGCTTATCTTATTCCAATGGCTGCCTTTTAACTTAACAACAACACAGTCACCAAAGAAAATATCAGGTCTATTGTTGTAATAATGCCCAAGGCGATGACCACTAGCTTGAGTGTGAGCAGGGGTCTCAACATGAGTTAAGCTATGCGGTTTAAAGCTATGTAGATCATAGTTAATTGGTGGCTCATTCTCAGACATGCTATAAATGCTATCTCTTTCATATGGTGTACCTTCAAGCCATAGTCCTGTCATGTTCTCTGAAATAAGTGGTGATAAAATATAAGGCATTTTCTTTCCTGAAATATAATGCAGTATATTTAGACTATATTAATAAATACTACAATATTTTAAAAAAATTAACTGTATATAAAGATATAATTTGCTAGGATTAGAATCAGAGGAAAGGGAGATCCTATGTCAGGCAAAGACGATATATTTAGATATGACCAAATGGTAGAGCATGCTCTACGTAATGTTGTGAAATCAGCCTTGAAAGAGGCGATTAAGAATGGTCTCACTGATGAGCACCATTTTTACATTACTTTTCATACTAAGCACAAAGGGGTTGAAATACCAGATCATTTAAGGGATAGATACCCGAATGAAATGACAATTGTCTTACAACACCAATTTTATGATTTAGAAATCCATGATAAGAATTTCTCTGTTATGCTTAGCTTTAATAACGTACCAGAACGCCTGTTCATTCCACTTGATGCTATTACTATATTTGCAGATCCATCTGTAAATTTTGCCCTTCAGTTCCAACCTTTGGGAGCCATGGAAGACATCGAATCAGATGATGATACCGAATCTCTAGATTTAGGTGGTAAAGGCGTAGAAAAAGAAGAGATGGGGCAAGTTATCTCTCTTGACAGCTTCCGCGATAAAAAAGGAAATGACGATTAAGCCTAGGTTTGTTAGCCTTCTAATAATCAACAAAAGTTAGATGTAAAATTATTTTGCAAAGCTTGATCTTTGAATAAAAATATCTTATATTAAATTCTGATAGTTATAGAATATAGAAAATTCAAAGTTATGAACTTAAAATTAGGGTATGTCTAGAATGGAAAAATCAGTAACAGTAACTCTAAATGCATTTGAAAAAGCCGTAAAAGGTTTAGAAAAAAAGTTTGTGGAACATGAAAAACGCTGGACTGCACAAAAAGGTGAGCCAGAATTGTTTTCTTTTGCTAATGAAAATGACCGCCAGTTTAAAAAAGCTTTAGCTAATAAGCTTGATAATACTATTGAACGGTTAGAAACTTTACTTGCAGAAGAATAAACTTAGGAGCAAAAACGTGTCAGAAATTACAATTAGCATTAATGGTCGTCACTACGATGTATCTTGTGATTTAGGGCAAGAAGGACGAGTTATTGATTTAGCTGCTTATGTTGATCAAAAAGTTAAAGATATTTCCAACAGTGGCGCGGCTTATAATGACTCGCACTTACTGATACTGACTTCACTTGTTTTAGCAAATGAAGCTCAAGAAAATATGGGTGGAGCTTTTGTTGAACAAAATCCAATTCAAAATACTGAAACGGATAAAATGATTGAAGATGCTAAAGTAGAATTAGAACGTTTGGAGGCAGAAAAACAAAAAATCTTAACAGTGATTGAGCAGCTAACTGAGCGTGTTGAGGGATTAACAGTAAAAGTTGGGGCTTTATAGCCCTCTTTTTTTGGAGGAATGCTACTGGTTTTGTGAGATTACTATATTCCAGAGGCCGATAATTTCCGTTCGGGAACTGTCTCTGTCTGAGCTGTGGTTCAGTTATACGGTGCCCACCTTTTAAAAAAGGGCCTTCGCGGATAAGATCAATCCACGGATTGTGTGGCGCCTCCACCAGTTAAAGAGTTAGTAAAAAGAAATTAATAATAGCTTTTTATTAAAAGTACTATTAAGATGGGTTTAATAGAGTAGAAAGGTGTAAAAAGGGAAATAAACATGGAAGCACAAGAAAAAATGCCAATAGAAGATAAAAAAGAAATCAGAGAAAAGTTTTTAAAGTTAAGACATGAAATATCGCCAGTAGTTGAGCAACATTATGCAGCAGAGATTGCTAGTAAAGTTTTAAATAACTTCGATTTTGAAGGCAAGGTTGTTGCTGGATATTGGCCAATTCGTGGGGAAGTAGATATACGCCCTGTTCTTATGCATTTGGATAACATTGGTCAGACATGTGCTTTGCCATTAGTAGTTGAAGATAACGAGCCTTTAATCTTTCGTAAGTGGACTAATAAAGTTGCTATGGCTAAAGGAAAATATGATATTCCTGTACCTGATAAAAATGACCCTGTAGCAGAAATTGTTACTCCTGATGTTATATTAGTTCCTTTTGTTGCTTATGACCGCAGAGGAAATCGCATCGGTTATGGTGGTGGATACTATGACCGTACTGTTAAAGCTCTACGTGAAGCAGGCACTGTTGAAGTAATTGGAGTTGGTTTTAATGCACAAAAATCTTCAGCTATTTTGCCAATGGACGAGCATGATATCGCTATGGAATGTGTAGTTACAGAGCGTATGATTGACCGCTTCTAAAAATTTTATATTGTTATGTTCGGTGTATTTAAACCATGACTATTAAGGTATTATTTTTAGGTGATATCGTTGGTGAAGTAGCATGTGAACTTGTGACATCTCAAATCCCTCAATGGCGACAAAAATGGGGGTTAGACTGTGTAGTTGTTAATGGAGAAAATGCAGCTAATAATGGTTTTGGCATTACTCCCGAAATTTGCAGTCAACTCTATGCTGCTGGTGTTGATTGTATAACTACTGGTAATCATATATGGGGTAAGCATGAAATTATTCCCCATATTAAAAAAGATAGTCGTTTATTGCGTCCAATTAATTATCCAGAACATGTGGCAGGGCAGGGCTCTGTAATATTAAAGACATCTAATGGCGCTAATATTTTAATAATTAATGTGATGTTACATTATTTTATGCCAGAGATATTAGATAACCCATTTGAAGCTATAAAAAATGTCCTGCAAAAACATAAGCTTGGTCATGACGTTAATGCTATAGTAATTGATGTTCATGGTGAGGCTACAAGTGAAAAAATGGCTATGGGTCATATGTGTGATGGTAAAGCTTCTTTAGTTATTGGCACACATACTCATATACCAACTGCGGACTATCATATAATGGAGAACGGCACAGCTTATCAAACTGATGCTGGCATGTGCGGCTCTTACAATAGTGTTATAGGATCTAATAAAGAAATGATTGTTAAAAGGTTTACTCATACAATCCCTAAGCCACGCATTCAAATAACAAATGACGCTAATGTGACATTGGCAGGTCTTTATGTGGAAATAAATAAAAAGACAGGCTTGGCTTTACGTGTTGAGCAAGTTATATTTGGTGGTGTGTTGCGTCAATCTATTCCTATATAGCGAAAGGTATTCTAACTATGAAGAAACGTATCGGGCAGTTTTTCTTAATAATCGCAGGTTTATTTATAGGTTTGCTACTATATGCATATCTTAGTCCAGCAATTAATCACGATATTTCTTGCGGTATTGAAGGCGGGAAAATAACTGCTATGTCTAATCTAGGCATGAATAGCCTTGATTCAACTGAAATTTATATAGATTCATCTACATTAACAGCCCCTGAGAATCAGTTAGTTATTGCAGGAGCTGGGGGAGCTGAACATTACTTTCGGGTTGAAGTTGCTGATACAGCAGAAGAAATGACTAAAGGTCTTATGCATAGATACCGTATGGATGAAAATTCTGGCATGTTATTTGTTTTTCCAGCTGTACAGCAAGCTACATTTTGGATGAGAGACACTTATATTCCACTGGATATTTTGTTTTTAGATGAGAATGGAATAGTTGTTGATATGCATAAAAATGCTACACCACGTTCTACTGACTATATAAAAAGTAGCGTTCATGTTAAAGCAGCCCTAGAACTTAATGCTGGTATGATTGAAAAATTAGCAATATCTACAAATACTCGTATATACCACCCAATTTTTTAGCAATGATTGACAACCATCTATTAAATATATATATTAATTTATCAACATAATATAGCGAGGTATTTAATATGAATTTTCATAGGTTTAAAAAAATTGCGAGTGAAGTGGCTAAAACAGTAGCGTCCAATAAAAGTGGGGCAACTAATACAACTATTAACCGTGTAGCAAAAATGGCGGATAGCTTGCTTAATTCAAAAGTTGAAAACATGGATTTTGCAAATATTAATGTAGACAAAATATCTTATTATACTAAAGCTGCCTTTACTGATAATCCAGGCGAATTAGATTTCTCACTACAAGAAGTATTTAAGTTAAGAGCGTGTAAAGAGCAAGCTCCAGATGAATTTTATAAAACAGCAATGAATGATAAACAGTTTCTATTATTTGGCGATACTAACCATACAGATACAGATTTACACGAATTTTTCTATAGTAAAGAAAATAGAGAACGGCTCGTAGAGATGGGAGTGAAGCACGTATTCCTTGAAGTTGAACCAGAGTATCAAGATATAATTAGTGCTTGTGCTGAAGGTACTCTTGATGCGGACGCTTTTATTGAAGCTATGGCTAAACGCAAAGAAGAAGTAAACCCAGAGATTGCTAAGCAAGCAAAGAAAATGCATAACCCTATCGCAGAGCAACAAAAAGATGTTGTTCGCTCGCAAGTTAAAGCTTTACAGTATTGGCACAAAAATGGTGTTAAAGTTCACTGCCCGGATGATCGCTCTAATTTGAAAGATGCTTTGCCAATTGTTTATAAATCATATGAAATGTTATTTAATGCTCTAAGTTACGCTCAAGAGCGGGGAGCAGAAAAACCTATAGTTAATCAACGTATAATAATTTCATATCTTTTTAATTCTGTCGTTGGTGATGCTAGCTCGGAACGCAAACCAAAACGTCCAATATCTATGGATAACCAAGAACTTAACCCTGCGGACTTCCAAAACTTTATGGATAAACGTATGAGTGATGATGTTAAATTAGCGCAAACTATTTCCAATCTTGCTGATGGTGAAGCATCTGCAATTCTTTTTGGTGCTGGTCATGGGCATAGAAAAAATGGTTTAGGTGATTTAATCGGTGCAGATAAAGTGCTACGTATAGACTTACATAGTAAAGCCGAGCATTTTGCTGAAAAAGGTACTATGTTTCAAAGAGAAAGCACTAAAGGTTATTCTCAGTCAGATTTTGTACATATTTTAGAAGATAATAAGGTCTACAAAACAAAAGGTTTTAAAATCTAGCATTTAAACCCTCTGAAATTACTTGCATTTCAGTCACTTTTTGTTAACCTTGGTCATGTTAGTATAAATACTCTATAAGTTTTGTTGCATCTATTGTATGGACGGAGCTTATAATTGCTTGTAACAAAGGATGGAGAAGACTTAATGACACGACGTGTTTCTATTTTTGATAGCCCATTTTTATTGGGATTTGATGACTTTGAAAGGGTGCTAGATAGGGTGTCTAGAAATGCTTCTGATACTTATCCACCGTATAATATCGAACAAACTGATAATAATAAACTTTGCATTACCATTGCTGTGGCTGGTTTTTCTATGAGCGATTTATCTGTTCAAATAGAACAAAACCAGCTAGTTATACGTGGTCGCAAACAGACAGAAGAAGAAGAGCAACGTATTTTTTTACACCGTGGAATTGCAACAAGACAATTTCAACGTGCTTTTATGATATCTGATGATATTGAAGTTGGTGGTGCTCATATGGACAATGGTTTACTTCATATTGAGCTAACTAGAATTGTTCCAGAAACAATGATTCGAACAATACACATTGAAGACAAACAAAAAAAGAATAAAAAAGGAAAAACCACAGGCAATACAATAGATGTTGAAAGCATAGAGCAGGAATAAATGGAACAAATTATAAAGAACTATATATCAGAGCAAAGTATGTCTCACCCAGATTTTCCTAAGATGGGACTTGGTAATATTGCCTATATGCGAAAATTATTAGATAGGAATCACTTTGTTTATACTTTAACGGCGGCTAATGGTGAGTGTTTACTAGAGAAGCAAAGTTGGGATACTGTACATAGCTTTGTCATTGAGCATGACTTAGAGCTTGTAACTTTACATTAAGTATTGGTCGTTAATGCTTGAATTTTATAGATATTTAAGCGTTGCAAATCCTAATAATAGCAGCGCGAAAAATAGTGCTGTTAAAATACCTAAATACTTTTCAATGAAAATACGAATTTTTTCGCCAAAATACCAAAGCAGTAGAGCTTCTAAAAAGAACCTTGATGCTCTGGCAATTAAAGAAATCAACATGAATAAGCCAAAATCAAGCAACATTACACCACTGGCTATTGTAATAATTTTGTATGGAAATGGTGTAAGTCCTGCGGCAAGCACTATCCAAATACCCCATTCTTGATAATATGCTTGAAAGGCAATAAACTTATCTTCCATTCCATAAAACGATACAATCATTTGTCCTATACTATCGTAGAAAATATATCCAAGCATGTAACCGAATGCTCCACCCATAACAGAAGCTATCGTGCATATGCTCGCATAAAACCATGCTTTTTGGCGGTTGCTGATACACATAGGTATTAATAATACATCGGGTGGAATCGGGAAAATCATGCTTTCAATAAATGAGATAAAACCAAGCCATGCAGTCGCATAGCGATGCTCTGCTAGTTCCATAACCTTATTATATAAAAGACGAATTGATAATATTTTATTCATGATAAGATAGAGAATAAACTTTTTACGGTCTCCTAGCAATTTTTTTATTGCTCTTCGGTATAAGACAAGCTACTTTCTTGTTTAGCCATATTTAATAATGCCCCTGTGGTGGAATTGGTAGACGCGTCGGATTCAAAATCCGATTCCTTAGGGAGTGGGAGTTCAAGTCTCCCCGGGGGCACCATTAATTTCGTATATTTTATCATTCTTATCTATCATAAATATAAGAGGTGTATTAAATGTTTTCACGGTTTGACGAGAGTTTAGTTAGCTTACTAATTCTGCTTGGCAGTGCTGGAATGCTTGCAGGAGCATTGTTTTTTCAGTTAGTAATGGGATTGCACCCTTGTGTTTTATGTGTCTATCAACGCATTCCATATTTAATTGTGATCGTTCTTGCCTCTATAGCCTATATTTTATTTGCAAAAGACCTAAACAAAATAGGGTTGTTTCTGTTAACACTTTGTGCCTTAGCTTTATTTGCAGATGCAGGTATTGCAGGGTTTCATGTTGGAGTAGAAAATAAATGGTGGGAAGGCACAACTGAGTGTGGACAAAATTTACCACAAAATGCGACTCTTGAAGAGCTTAGGCGTGCAATTATGGAAGCTCCAATAGTTCGTTGCACAGATATTGCATGGCAAATGTTTGGTATTTCTATGGCAGGATTTAATATGATGATTGCTTTTGCTATGGGCGTATTTACGAGTATGTCAGTTGTACATTTTATCAAAAAATAGCTATATTTTCATACGAGTATATATTTTTTGCCATGCCGTCATAAAGTTATTTACATCATCTTTTGTGTTGTTCCAGCCAAAGCTTATTCGTAGAGCGGAACTACGTAAATTTTCTTCTACAGACATAGCTTTTAATACAGTTGATGGTTGACTAGTGCCACTTGAACAAGCAGAACCTGAGGTTACGGCAATTCCTTCCATATCAAGAGCAATTACCAAAGCTTGAGAATCTAAATTAGGCGTTGCAAAGAAGCATGTATTACATGTCCTTTCAACATTGCGTCCAAAAATTACGCTATCAGGGCTAATTTTTAACAATTCTTCTTCAAAGTAATCACGAATACTTTCAGTTTCCACGCATTTTTTTAAATCATCTATTGCCATTTTAACTGCAGCACCTAAAGCTATTATTCCAGCTGAGTTTTCAGTTCCTGCACGTTTGCTTTTTTCCTGTCCTCCACCACGTATAAAAGGAGAGAAACTCAAACTATCTTTTACTACAAGAACGCCAGTTCCTTGAGGCGCTCCAATTTTATGCCCCGAAATTGTTAAAGCGTCTACGCCCAATTCTTGCATATCAATACCCATTCTTCCTAAGCCTTGAACAGCATCTGTGTGTATGATGGCTTGATATTTTTTTGCTAATCTGGAAATTTCTTGTACAGGTTGGGTAATACCTGTTTCATTGTTAGCCATCATTACTGAAATTAATGTGTTTTGTGGGCTTGTTGCGTATTGGTCTAGCATTTCCTCTAAAGCTATAATGTTTATAACTCCATCTTTAGACACAGGAATAAATTTTAAATCATCTCGTGATTTTCTAACTGAAGTATGCTCAATTGATGATACAAGAACATGGTCTATTCCATTGCAATTATTGAGGATACTCATATTTGCTTCTGTAGCACCAGAGGTGAAAATAATATTATAGCCATCATCAGCATTAACTGCATTAGCTACTATACGCCGAGCATTTTCTATTCCCTCTCGTAAAACTCTACCATATTGATGAACCGCCGATGGATTGCCGATTAAATCCAAAGACTCAACAAGAACTGTACGCACTTGAGGCTTGATAGGGGAGCTGGCATTATGGTCTAAATATATCATGCCTTTAATTATAACCAAGATTCACAAAAATCAAAGTGATTCGTGAAAAAACTATATTTTTGCTAAAAAAACCAAAAAAATAAAAAGACTAAATAACCGATAAATATCAATAACTTATAGCGTACAGACGTAGAAAGTGCTTGCTTTTCAATAAATATTTATGTACAGTATGCATGCGTCTACTGGCTACATATAGCATAGTCGCCCAATAATATTATAATTAAAATAAACTTGTCTATACTGGATAGGTTTCACAAACAGGAGGTCACAACTATGCCTGAGATTATTTTCAACGGTCCTGTAGGTCGTATCGAAGGACGCTACAAACAAAGCACAATGCCTAATGCCCCAGTTGCTTTAATCTTGCCTCCTAACCCTGAACAGGGCGGAACTATGAATAACCGTATGGCATATACTCTATTTCAATCCTTTGTTAAGCGTGGTTTTTCTACGTTGAGATTTAATTATCGTGGTGTTGGACGCTCTCAAGGAGAATTTGGACAAGGAGTAGGGGAGCTAAATGATGCTGCTGCTGCACTAGATTGGTTACAAAGCATTAACAAGACCACCTCTTCTGTGTGGGTTGGTGGTTTTTCTTTTGGTGCATGGATTGGCATGCAACTTTTAATGCGTCGCCCTGAAATTGATAGCTATATATCGATTGCTCCGCCTACTAGTATTTATGATTTCAATTTTCTTGCTCCATGCCCTAATGCTGGTATGATTATTCAAGGTGATAAAGATCAAGTCGTTGAGCCAGAAACTGTCGAAGCACTAGTGACAAAGCTACGTGAACAACGCGGATATGATGGTGTGGATTATAGATTAATTGAGGGAGCAGATCATTTCTTTGCAAATCATGCGCCTTTAGTTGCAAGTCACATTGATTCTTTCTTATATCAAACATTGTCAGCACAAGAAGCTGCCGCATAATTTACTATCTTCTGATAGAGTGTTTAATAGACGTTAAGTTTGCTTGTTGAGCAGGTTGCTCTGCAACGGTTTCAACTTTAACTTCATCTATAAGTGGAGGTTCTGGAACTTTGTTTTCTATGCCTACACTAGCCATTGTAAATGCAGCATACAAAGCTAAAGCCTTAAAGCCATGCCAACGTGCTATTTTACCTTTAGTCATGAAAAGTGTTGAGGCGGCTAGTGAGGCAGCGCCGACTAAAGCTCCAGTATTTAGCAAGCCTAAATCACTAGAAAGACTAAAGCTGTCAGGAACTGCTGTACCAGCCATAGCTAAAACACCACCAACCATTAAAGCATTAAATATATTAGAGCCTAAAATATTGCCTACTGCCATTTCTGTTTTACCTTGCATAGCCGATTTTACGCTTACTACAAGCTCAGGTAAAGATGTACCTATAGCTATTCCTATTGCGGCTATAAGGGCAGGGGATACTCCCATACCTGTAGCCAATGATGATGCCCCAGTAATTAGCACGTTCGCAGAGGCAACTAATCCAGCTGTTCCAAGAACAGCCCATGCCCCATTAAACCAAGCTGGCATGTTATCTTCATTGGTTTTTTCATCATTTTCTTCCGTTGCATTACTTCGTTCGCTTTTTAATTCTTCTTGATCTTTTTTGGCTGTTTTATAGCTTCCCCACATGTAAGCACCCAAAGCACCAAACATTGCTACTCCCATTAATGGGTTTAATGCCCCCATAGCCATTGAACCACCAAATAAAACTGTTGCACCAAACATTGCTGCTGTATTGAACTTCCAACTATGACCTTTATTTTTTATTGGAGCTATTGCCGCTGTAGCCCCTAAAACTAATAATATATTTGCTACGTTTGAACCAACAATATTTCCGACTCCTATATCAGCCATATCTTTCATAATAGAGCTAGCAGAAACAGCAAGCTCTGGCATAGATGTGACAATACCTAAGCCTATCCCAAGTAGTATAGATGGAACTTTATATTTTTTTCCTATGGCTGAAACATTATCAATAACGGCATCGCTGGTTTTAGTTAATAGATAAAGACTAGATACGGTTAAGGCTGCGGCTCCAATAGTTGTCGCTAATATAGGTGTATAAAAAGCGGTCGTTCCCATCATTATAGCCACTGCAATACTTGTAGACTGCATTTTTTTAGACCACATAAAATTAGGTACTTGTTTTGTTTGTTCCCAAGCACTAGTCAGTGTCTTTTGTTCTTTCTTTGTATCGACCATATTTATACACCTAAATTAACTATATGATATAGTGTATATTAAATTTATGTAAATAGCAATAGTGATAGCTATAATTTATAGTTTTTTTAATAAAAGATGTGATAGAATAATAAGTACACGTTTTTATGAGGTTTAAACAAGATGAAATATAAAAAAATATTGGCTTTAACTATTGTATTCTTTGGTTTAATATCATTTTTTAGCATAGCATCATATAGTTATATTGGCTTCAATGAGGAAGAAAAAAAAGGAACTGAACCATCATATATTTCTATGTTATTTCATAAGTTATCAGGTAAAAAACCTGATTTTAACCTATGGGCAGAAAGTTCAGAAAAATATATAGAATCTACAGACCTAGACAAAATGGCAGCAAAAAATGTAGCCTATGATCAATTTGATAACTTTTTTACGCTTTTAAATATAAAAGAGCCAATAATTATATCTTTTACAACTCAAATTTCTGACTATAGTGAAACTAACAAAGGCTTTTTTATTGATAGTTTTCAACCAGATTTATTTTTCAACTATGAATATATGGGAGAGCATTACGCGGTTATTCCAAATGGCATAGATAATTATCAATGGTTTTCCGTGCCTGAAGCTGATATTAAATTTAGTAAACTTAATACCAGCAAAGAAAATTATGTGAATTTAAAAATAATATTACAGCCTAAATATGCAGATTCTAAAAAAACCATTAGATTGGGTAAAAATAAATACTGGATGATCTTAACTGAAGTTAAAGATATTGAATTATGGTCTACTGATAGCAATCAATTGCTATGGCGAGGTGAAAATGCTAGTGAAAACAATAAATTACTAGGTCTCTATAGATAACTATTTTTGATTGTGATGCATTGATACATGTTTACAAAAATTGGTGAATATTTAAAACCCATCTTAGGTCGGCGTGATCATATACCTTTAAAAAGGACTGATGCAATTGACCCTGATGAACATCACGTTAGGAAGATAGGTGAGCAAAAGAAAAAAGCGAAAAAAGCCTCTATAGATGAAACGTCTGATGTAACTGATTTATCCCTTGAGGCTCTTATGGTTATTTTTGAGCCTGAAATGCTAGAAGACATTGACTTTTATCACCGTGTTAAGCCTTTGATATCTAAACTTAGAGAAAATAAAATCACTCATATCCCAGTATTTGAAAATGAACGGTTGATTGATGCCTTAGAAAGGGCTGCTAAAAGCGACTAAAAGTAATTTGATAATGTATATTATGGAAACTAAAATGTTTAGTCAGTAGAGTTTGACCAAATACTAACTGACAAATAAACGGATAAATAAAATGTCGTAAACATTAGCAATATAATGATATAGTGAAATCATCATGACAAACTTATTTGAAGCATCGAACATAAATGATATTTCGTCAAAGCCTCTGGCTGAGAAGTTGCGACCGCAAACCCTTACAGATATTGTTGGGCAAGAGCATTTATTAGTAGAAAACAGTACCTTATATAACATTATAAATGGAGCAAGATGCCCTTCTATGATTTTATGGGGCCCTGCTGGCTGTGGAAAAACTACATTAGCCCGTTTACTCGCAAATCATGTAGACATTCACTTTGAGTCTATATCAGCCATATTTTCTGGCGTTGCAGACTTAAAAAAGATATTTATGGGTGCAAAACACCGTCATGAAATGGGGAACGCTACTCTATTATTTGTCGATGAAATTCATAGGTTTAATAAATCGCAACAAGATGCTTTTCTGCCATATGTTGAAGATGGAACAATTATTTTAGTCGGAGCAACTACAGAGAACCCCTCTTTTAGACTAAACTCTGCCCTACTTTCTAGGTGTCAGGTTATAACTCTAAAAAAACTGGATAATGAAGCTTTAGAAAAGATACTTTTGCGAGCTGAGAATGAAATGAATAAAAAGCTCAACTTGACTAAAAAGGCAAGAGAGCAACTAAAAGCTATGGCACATGGAGATGGTAGATATTTACTTAATATGACAGAACATCTTCTTTCGATAGAAATAGACAATACCATTGATATCAAGGAGTTATCAGAGATACTTCAATCTAGATCTTCAATTAACGGGCAGGAAAATCATTATGATTTAGCTAGTGCGTTACAAAAATCTGTCCGAGGCTCTGATCCTGACGCTGCTTTATACTGGTTTGCTCGCATGATTGAAGGTGGAGAAGACCCCTGCTTTATTGCTCGCCGTATTCTACGTATAGCATCGGAAGATATTGGGCTTGCCGACCCTCAAGCCATGAATATTGCCCTTGCTGCATGGCAAAGCTATGAGAGACTTGGCACGCCAGAGGGTGAATTAGCCCTTGCGGAGGCTTTGGTTTATATGGCGACAGCACCGAAATCAAATGCCGTGTATTCTGCTTATAAAACTGTTATTGATTTGGCGAAGGAAACAGGCTCTCTTAATCCTCCAAAACATATACTTAATGCCCCTACAGAGATGATGAAAGAGCTTGGCTATGGTCAAGGCTATTTATACGATCATGATACTGAGAATGGCTTTTCTGGGCAAACATACCTACCTGATGAATTAACAAGCAAGCAGTTCTATAGCCCTGTCGAACGAGGCTTTGAACGTGAAATCAGCAAACGTATTGATTACTGGAATAAATTAAGAGAAAAAATCAAAGAATAGTTATTAAATCAAAACATAGCTTTGGTACTTCCAAGGGTCAAGGAGCGATGTTTCTATTAACTGTACGCTTAGGCAAATTACTAAACCGCTCGAGGTGATGAGGTAAGGATTTTAGGAGTGGAGCTTCAAGTCGTTCTAATTTATTGGCGTAGCCAAGACATTCACGCCCCATGGCGGTAAGCTCTGGAGCTTCAAACTGTGTTAATACATAGGCGCGATAAAAACAGTGGGAACCCATGCTAGCAAGTGCTGGAGCATCAAGCTGCTTCAATCCAGAGACATATTGAAAACAGTTGCCACCCATGCTGGTAAGTGATGGAGCTTCAAATTTGGTTAATTTATCGACGTTACAAAGGCTGTCATTGCCCATTGTGATAAGTTCTGGGGCTTCAAACTGCGTCAATGCATCAGCGAAATAAAGACAGCAATTGCCCATGGTGGTAAGTTTTGGCGCTTCAAACTGCTTCAATGCATCAGCGTTATAAAGACAACCATCAGCCATCGTGTTAAGTGCTGGAGCTTCAAACTTAGTTAATCCATGGGCAATGGAAAGACAGCCATAGCCCATCGTGGTTAAGTCTGGAAGATAGATAGTTTTTATCTGTGATTGTTCAGCCCCAATTAAAACATCACCATTTAGGGTTAGGTTCCCATTTTTAACAGATAGACCTCGGTTACCTCCGTAGCATCGGTTAAAATCATCAACAAAGTTGTCTCGTGATTCAAAATCAATTTTTTTAAGTGTTTTACTTTTATTGTCAAATAGAAATACATCGAATAGTGCATCACCTGCCGATTTATTAACCTTGTAAATAGCACCATTTTCAGCCCATTTCTGATCACCATAATAAATATTGTTAGCTTCTCTATGGTACTTAAAAATTTGATTGCCAATTACAGTAAAATCATCTGGCAAAGGGGATTTATTAACTGAAAAATCGACATTAAAACGGTCTTTTAGAGCCGATGAAAGTCCATCAATAATATTATCTGGATTACTTCCAAACGTATTGTCACAATTAGAAACTGTGTGGTTATATCGGTTTTTAATACTGATAAAACCACCATCTTTTAACATTTGAATAGAGATTACCGAGGTGCCGTATTCATCTTCACGCTTTTCTTCTCCGTTAAAATCCTCACGTTTAATTTTATCTACATCTTTTTTAACAGCATTAACAATGTGATATCGTTTGTATCTGGAATTATCATTAAAAGTACATAATAATTCACCTTGTTTGAAATAGCGCTTAATACTGTTTTGCTTTTCCAAGGTATCTGCGTGAAAAGCCTCATATCCTGCCTGCTTAAGCAGAGCTAGTGGATCTTGTGGTTCGGGTATAGGCTCAGAATTATCAGCATTTAGTAAGCTGGTGAGATATGGCAGTAAAGGCTCTGCTTCCCGTCCTGCGTGCTGAAGGATAATATCAACATCTGGAAGCTCCAAGATTCCATTGTGGTAATCCCTGATTGTTCGTGCGAACGTCTCGCCATTTTGCTTTTTCAGTTTCTTGTACATAGCACTATTACCAAATCAAGTATCAACT
>JAJFGX010000133.1 GCA_021775895.1 Alphaproteobacteria bacterium
TGTGAAGTATCACATGGGAACATCAAGCGATCGTGTTTTTGATGGAAATAAAATACATTTATCACTTACACCTAATCCATCACACTTAGAAATTGTTAACCCTGTAGTTGTTGGCAAAGTTAGAGCAAATCAAGACTGGCAAAAAGATGATAAACGTGAACAAGTAATGGGGCTTTTATTGCATGGAGATGCAGCCGTTGCAGGGCAAGGGGTAGTTTATGAAACCTTGATGATGTCGGGGCTTGAGGGTTATGGCACTGGCGGCACAGTTCATATTGTTGTTAATAATCAAATTGGTTTTACAACACCGCCTGTTTGCTCCCGTTCAGGGGATTACTGCACTGATATAGCAAAAATGATTCATGTACCAATATTTCATGTGAATGGTGATGATCCAGAGGCTGTTGTTCATGTCGCACGTATTGCAACTGAATTTCGTCAAACCTTTCATAAAGATGTATTTATAGATTTAATTTGTTATCGTCGACATGGGCATAATGAAGGCGATGAGCCTGCTTTTACTCAACCATTAATGTATGGCAAAATTAAGAAACATAAAACTACAAGGGCAATCTATGCTAAACAATTAATTGCTGAAGGTATTGTATCAGAAGAAGATGTCGAACAGGTTTGGAATGATTTTACAGCTGATATGGAGAAAGAATTCAAGGAAGCGGAAAATTATAAACCAAGTGTTGATATGCTTGAAGGCCATTGGAGTGGTCTAAAAAGAGCAAAATCAGAGTCTGACCCACGTAGAGGCGAGACATCTTTAGATAAAAAAATAATTAAAAAACTTGAGAAAGCACTAACAATAGTTCCAAAAGAGTTTGATCTAAATAAAAAAATTGCTCGCCAATTAGAAGTAAAGAAAGAAATGTTTAAAACAGGTGAGGGGTTTGATTGGGCAACTGCTGAGGCTATGGCTTTTGGTTCTTTGTGTTATGAGGGCTATCCAGTTAGATTATCTGGTCAAGATTGTGAACGAGGAACATTCTCGCAACGTCATTCTGTGTTTATAGACCAAACGTCAGAGGATCGTTATGTTCCTATGAATAATATTGCAGGGCAAAAAGCTAAGTATAATGTGTTTAACAGCCCATTATCGGAAGCTGGAGTGCTTGGGTTTGAGTATGGTTATTCTTTGGCAGAGCCTAACGCCTTAACCGTGTGGGAAGCTCAATTTGGAGATTTTGCTAATGGTGCTCAAGTTATATTTGATCAGTTTATAAGCTCTTCAGAAGAAAAATGGCTTAGAATGTCAGGGCTTGTGGTTTTATTACCGCATGGTTATGAAGGGCAGGGGCCAGAGCATTCTTCAGCTCGTATGGAGCGTTTCCTACAAATGTGTGGTGATGATAACTGGCAAATTGCTAATTGTACAACCCCTGCAAGTTACATGCATATTATAAGAAGACAGCTACATAGAGACTTCAGAAAGCCACTAATTGTCTTTACTCCTAAATCTTTATTTAGGCATAAGGCTTGTGTTTCTCCTCTGTCAATGATGACAGATGGTCAGACTTTTCACCGAGTTTTGTATGATGATGCAAAAACTGTATCTAACAAAGATATACGTAGAGTGGTTGTTTGTACTGGTAAAGTATATTATGACTTGGCAGAAGAAAGAGATAAACGTAAAATTGATAATATCGTAGTTCTGCGTTTGGAACAGCTTTATCCATTCCCTGGAAATGCTTTGGCGGATGAATTAAAAAAATACCCGAATGCTGATGTTGTTTGGTGTCAAGAAGAACCAGAAAATATGGGGGCATGGACGTTTGTTGACAGGCGAATTGAAGGATTACTAGGTAATATAAAGCATAAAGCTGGTCGTCCACAATATGCAGGGCGCAAGAAGGCGGCGTCTCCAGCCACAGGATTGTTAAAACAACACAATAAAGAGCAACAAAAACTTGTTGATGAGGCTCTTACGCTTTAGAATAAAATTAGAGTATTAATAAATTAAGAGATAAGAAAAGGAATAAAAAAATGGCAACTGAAATTATCGTACCAACTTTGGGTGAATCTGTAACTGAGGCAACTGTAGCACAATGGCTAAAACAAGTTGGCGATAATGTGGCAGTTGATGATCCATTGGTTGAGCTTGAAACTGATAAGGTGACTTTGGAAGTAAATGCCTCTGCAGCAGGAGTTCTAAGTGAGATTAGCGTTCAAGAAGGCGATAATGTTGCTGTTGGAGCAATTTTAGGTGCAATCGGTGAGGCTGGTGCGGTTAAAGTGACAGAAAAAACCAACGAGAAAGCTAAAGAAGCTGGAACGCCAAAAGCAGCACAAGTGGCAGCAGAGCCAACGGCTAATGATGATGTTGATATGCCATTATCGCCAGCAGTACAGAAATTAGTTGCTGAAAATAATCTTGACCCTAAGAAAATTTCAGGTACAGGTAAAGATGGCAGACTTACAAAAGGTGATGTTTTAGAATTTATGGAATCTGGTGTTAGTGCAGATAAGCCAGCACCCGTGGTCGCTCCTGAACCAAGCAATAAACCTAAAAATGAAAACAGAGAAGAACGTGTACGTATGACAAGATTGCGTAAACGTATTTCAGAGCGTTTGAAGGAGGCTCAAAATACAGCCGCAATCCTAACGACGTTCAATGAAATAGACATGACAAATTGCATGGCTTTACGTTCAGAGTATAAAGATAGTTTTGAAAAGCGTCATGGTATTAAGCTTGGGTTTATGTCATTTTTTGTGAAGGCTGCAATTCAAGGGTTAAAAGATTTCCCTGCGGTGAATGCTGAAATTGATGGTGATGAATTAGTTTATAAAAATTACTATGATATTGGTGTTGCTGTTAGTACTCCAACAGGGCTTGTTGTGCCAGTACTTCGTGGAGCAGATGAAAAAAGCTTTGCCGATATTGAAGCAGGTATCATGGATTTAGGTACAAGGGCTAGAGATGGAAAGCTGGAAATGGACGAGCTTATGGGCGGTACATTTACAGTGACTAATGGTGGAATTTTTGGCTCGCTAATGTCAACACCAATTTTAAATACTCCACAATCGGGTATTTTGGGTATGCATAAAATACAGCCACGTCCAATGGCGGTTGATGGCGAGGTAAAAATTCGTCCAATGATGTATATAGCGCTTTCCTATGATCACAGAATTATTGATGGTAAAGAGGCTGTATCTTTCCTAGTTAGAATTAAAGATGCAATCGAAGACCCGCAACGTTTACTGCTTGATTTGTAGAAGTTCTTATTATCCATCTATATCGCCCGTCTTTGCGAGTAAGGGCGGAGCTCGGCGTGGCAATTCAGAGCCACAAGTATAGAAACTAGATTGCTTCGTCACTTTGTTTCTCGCAATGACGAAACAGGAAATCATTTTTTAATATTAAGCAAGTCGCAACTATTACTATGCTATAATGGTTGTCTGTAGCTATTTGTTTAAATAAGAGGTTTATAGTTAAAATGTTTGATCCAGCAATTGCAATTCCACCAATTAATCATAGTCAATATGTGGTTCCTGTTGCTGCATCAAAATGCGAAAGGCATGCTCCACCAAAAGTTACGGTTAAGGTGATAAATAAGAAAGTAAAATACAGCACTAAGAAATCATCGGCTCAGCTTGGAGGCTTTGATATTGATACTGTATCTCCTTATAGCTCTGATGTTCATACTAAAATTAGTGGTCTTACTGCAAGTAAAATTGGAGTTGAAACAGGTGCTAGTATCTCAAGTTCTACTAACCCAATATTAAAAACAGGTTGTTTATGGTATGAGGAAATTATAGTTACTATTGTTAATGATCCTACAGTCTATATTGCAAGCGAGCATAAAAATAATAAGTGTCGTTATAATAAAACATTAAAACATGAACTAAAGCATGTATCTGTTGACCGTAAGACAGTACGAGAATACTCAAATAAAATTAAATATGCAGCACAAAAACAAGCTAAGAAAACAGGTGCAGTAAGATTAGAACGAGGTAAATCTCTTAGTAGTATTCAAAAAGAGATGCTAAAAGAAATAAATAGTGCTATAAAGGTAGTTGTAAATAAAATGAATGATGTTCGAAAAAGAAGACAACAAGCTATAGATAGTAAGAAAGAATATGATCGTCTATCTAAATCATGCGGTGGAAAATTCTAAATATGCTCTTTAAAAATACAGGACTGCCTAATAATAAGAATATTGAGAAAGCTTACTTATACGTTTTAAAGTGGCATTCCAAGCGCTTTAATGAAGCGTTGGAAATGGATAAAACCAGTATTGATAATCAAATGAAACATCAATTAGAAGTTGTTACTCAAAGTGGTGAATTAGATTCTGAACAGTTAGAGCGATTAAAAGCAGAGCAAATTAAAATAGCTGATTCCTTAAAGAAAAATATAGAAAAACAATTGATTGAGAAAAGGGATAAAACCTTTGTTGCTCATGTAATTGAGCCAGCACTTATTCTAGCGAATAGTAATGCCTCAGAAGAGAATGCTATTAATGCTGTTTTGTTATTAGTGACGATAAGGTCTCCTAAAGATTACGATAAGATTAGAAAAGAATTTAATAGTGAAGTTAGCGATATTATTGCAGATATTTTAGATGTTAACTCATATCCAAGCGAGCAAACGGCAAAAATACCATTTTTATCAGATAGTAGTAAGCGAGCAAAGTTATCGATGCTAATTGGTGATCTAAAATCTTTTATTGATATTGGTAAGCAATTGCCACAAGGGCAAGAATTGATTCTAACAACTGGACATGATGGAGCAAGAAAGACAGCTGAATTTGCAGCAGCGGTGAGGGGGGTAGACAGTAAGTTAGATGATTTATTTGTTGAGGTCTTTAACAAAGTTGCAAACTATGTTGATACAGGCTTTAAAATAAAAGTTGATAAGAAAACCAATAAACTGATTACTACGCCTTTTGGTGGTAATAATAGAACAAGCGATGATTATACATCACCTTACGGACAATTCAAAACATATCGTAGACCTCCTCATTTTGGCGGCAATTAAGTTTGTATTAAATTATTTTATTGACATATCTTAGGAATTGTGTTACGTATACTCATTAATAATAATTTATGGAGTATGCAGAGCATGCCAGACTTAGAAAACATTACATATCCTTTTAGACTTGCATCATGGAAAACTGCACGTTTTTTTCAGCACCCCGATGAAGACACACGAAGTAGTAATATGAATAAAGTTATTGCTGGGACGGCTTTAGCAACTATGGTTGGAATGATAGGTGCTGTTAATGTATCGCCTGATGATAATCATATTGAGGGTCAGTCAGAATTAGTAGCCTCATATAAAGAACAAATAGATTCCATCAGTTCTATCCAACAGGTGAATATGGATAATCTTAGAAAAGAATGGCGAATGGCAAGCTCAGAAGAAAAAGCAGGCGTAGATGTAAAATTAAATATTGCAGAGAATGACTTTCAAGAGGATATGTTTGAGCTTCTGGCAAGTCTTTATACCGAAGATAAAATATCGGAAGAAAAAATAGACGAGTTATTTAGTTTTGTTGATGAAAATATAGCACTTATTGAAACAATTAAATTTGGTGATAAAGACCTAACTTATGCGGGTGATTCAGCCCACTTAAATGAGTGTCAGGTTGCTAATTATGTCACAGGTGGAAATATCGTAGACCGTGCTATAGATATTTCAGAATGCACAGAAAAGAGAGATGGAATGGAGTTTGCAAGAAAGGCTTCTTCACCTATTATAGGATTATTATCGATTTTTCTTCTTATTCCTATAGCGGGAATGTTTAATGCAACGCCTTTACCAGAAAAATTAGAGGAAATTGCGAAAAGACCTAGACCAGAGATTAAGCGCAGGAATATATATTAATCATAGATCATCTTATTTTTTGTTTTTTGCCAACTCTATACTGCTGACGTGCATCACTATAACTGCATGGAGTTTTGGGAATAGCAGGACTGCTCGCTTTATTAAAACTCATAGATGGAGTTTTACCGCCAGTGCCGATATTTAAAGAGCTTTTGATTTCTTTAGCGGTTTCCGTGCAAATATCCTGCCATTGTTTTGTAGTTATGCGGTCTGTTAGACTCTCAAGTGAGTCAAAAACCAGCTCATCATTTTTACCGAGCCAGCCCCAAGCTTGACCGATAATCTTTTGCTTTGCGTCCATAACTACATAAAAACCTGAATCCTCTGAAGCATAGCCTTTCTCAGCACAGTCAGAGCCAGCACTACCAATTGATTGGCAACAGGCTGTAATTTTACCCAAGAATAGACCTCTAATATCACCATCTGGAAGCTTTTCAAAACTATAGCCCTCCATACCAAAACGATTACCAGAGATTTTAATATCTGGAATATTTGATATTGGGTTTGGGTTTTTCAGCACAATTTCAAGTGCTTGCTCAAAACCATCTTCATCAACCTTGTGTAATATGCAGAGGCTTGCGAGAGCTTTATGCTCGTTCCCTCGCTGATAATTAAATTCGGCACATTTCTCTCTGGTTTTATTTAAAGTTTCAGCGGGCTTTGGTAATTTATCAGCAAACGAGACTAGTTTTGCCATCTCAGGGCCAAATTTTATGCTCGCATCTGCCCAAGCCTTAGAATCTATTTTACCAGTGATCGGCAGTTTAATCATATAGGTTAAATTGTGTAGAGGTTGCTTGCCAGCCTCGCCCCATTTCTCCAGATACTGCAGAATTTGAGTTTCATTTTTAAACAAAGTTGACGCACCATAGGCATATTTATTAGCATCTTTTTCCTCATGTCCTTCTTCAATTAGCCAGCTTTTAACTGTTTCAAATAATTCTGGCTTAAAGCCATGTGGATTTTCTCCATCAAGCCCTTTTGGAGGCTCTGGCTTATACATTTCACGCCATAGTTTAAGATTCTTAAGTCTTGTTTCAAGGTTTCTCTGTTTTCTCTTAGTTAATTCTGCATTATCTAGGTTCTCGCCATGATCTAGTAGAACCTCCACAACTTCAGCACGACCATATGTAGCTGACCACTTAAGAGCAAGAGCCGTTGCACTAGCTCCCACATCTAATAATAGCTTAACTATTTCTGTATGCCCCTTTGCAGATGACCATGTAAGAGCATAGCTATTACTATTAACACCCGCATCTAATAGCAACTTAACTATTTCTGTGTGTCCATTTTCAGCTGAAACACTAAGAGCTGATTCCTTATCATATTTATTGGCATTTATAATTAATTTTCTAATGGTTTTTATATCACCTGTATATGCTGCTTTTTCAAACTCAGCTAGACTAGATAAATACTTTTCTTCTCGTGCATTTCCTTGTTTTTCAAATTCAGTGCCTTGATTTAGTCCTTTAACAATCTCCGTGTAAGATTTTTGTGGTTTTTGTGCTTTGGTTGAAAAGGTTTTTCTAATGCTGTTTACATGATCTACGCCTTTTCCAGCATGGGTTTTTAGAACCTTTACGGTTGGCTCACCACCTGAACTTTCCATCTGCACGTCAAGCGGAATTAGAGCTTTCTTTAACTCCTCATAAAATGGATCATTCTTAAAACCATCTAAAACCTCTTGTGCTATTAACACTGGTTTTGGTATTTTATTCTCAGTCCCCATTAGACTCACTCTTATCTTTTGAACGGTTTTATTTTTCCTGTATTATGTTTAAGCTCTACAGTTACAGTATGGTCGGCATGATGCACCTCAATTACTGAGCCAGCATTACCAGAATGAGCATTAAAAGTAATTGTTCTATCACCTTGTGGACTATGATTAGCTTTTTCTAAAACTGCATCAGCTAGTTTTCTACCAAAGTCTTTATCATTTTTAATGTTATCCAAAGCGTCTAAAAGAATAACTACTGTTGCTTGTTGTCCCATAATTCTCTCCTTATTTAATTGTTAAATTTATAAAATCAACTATGGCTTTATGCATGGAAATGTACCACGATCCAAAAACTATGTTAACTTATTTATTTTAAAAATAGAATTATGATAATATTTATATACTAAAATACTGTACATTTACTAATAAATCATGTAGTTGTTTATATATAATTTATTTTTAAATAAGGACTGGCAGTTATGGTTGCTCTGCAAGATATTCAACGACACAAAACTAAACCTGTAAAAGTTGGACAGGTTACAATTGGTGGCAATGCTCCTATAATTATACAGAGTATGACGAATACTGATACGGAAGATATTATATCTACAGTTAATCAAGTTAAAGAGCTATATAATGCAGGCTCTGAAATTATTCGAATTACAGTTAATACTGATGATGCAGCTAAGGCAGTGCCACATATTCAAGAATTACTCCTAAAAGATGGCGTGAATGTACCATTGGTTGGTTGCTTTCATTATAATGGGCATAAGTTATTAATTGATTATCCTGATTGTGCGAAAGCTCTGGCGAAATATCGGATAAATCCCGGTAATGTTGGTTTTGGTAGCAAGCGAGATGATCAATTCTCAATGATGATTGAAACAGCCTTAAAATATGATAAACCAGTTCGTATTGGAGTAAATTGGGGTTCTTTAGATCAAAAAATGCTGGCAAAGCTAATGGACGAAAATAAACAATCTGGCTCTTTGCAATCTGCTGATGAGATAATGCGTGAGGCTCTTGTTCAGTCTGCTATTAATAGTGCCACTCAAGCAGAAGATATTGGTCTGGCAAAGAATAAAATAATATTATCTGCTAAAGTCAGTCGAGTGCAGGACTTAATTGTTGTCTACCGTGCCTTGGCGGAGCGTTCAAACTATGCTTTGCATCTTGGACTAACAGAGGCTGGTATGGGACGCAAAGGCATTACAGCATCTACGGCGGCCATGTCGGTTCTACTGCAAGATGGGATTGGCGATACTATTAGAGTTTCTTTAACTCCTAGGCTTGGTGAGTCCAGAACTGAAGAGGTTATGGTATGTCAGGATTTGTTGCAGAGTATGGGAATGCGTTTTTTTGCTCCGCAAATCAGTGCTTGCCCTGGTTGTGGACGTACGACCAGCACATATTTTCAAGAGCTTGCTGGTGATATAGAGGATTATATTCGTCAAAATATGCCCGAGTGGAAAACTCTCTATTCTGGAGTTGAAAGCTTAAATATTGCGGTTATGGGCTGTATAGTAAATGGCCCTGGTGAAAGCAAACATGCTGATATAGGTATTAGCTTACCTGGTTCAGGAGAAGCACCGATTGCTCCCGTGTTTATAGATGGAAAGAAGGCACATACTTTGCGTGGTGAGACGATAAGTAAGGATTTTCAAGCTATTTTGCTGGATTACATAGTTCAGCGTTTTGGTAGAGAAACTTTAGAAATTCATAGTAAAGGATATTAATAATGGGTTTGCAAAGAATGCTTTTCAATGCTAAATCAAAATATTTCTCTAATACTAGAGACCGTTTTTTTGATGAAGTTCAAAATGGAAATACAGAAGTAATTTTAGAGATTATTAAAGATAATTCAGATGCCGTTAACTGGGTAAAAAATCAAGTAACAAAAGCAGACCCTTTACGAGAATCGTTACTTGATAGATTGATGGACATAAGTGGAGTAAAAGGTAGCTATCATATTGGTTGTACTGCACTTGGCATAGCATGTATTGAAGGTAACAAAGCTGTAGCAGAAATTTTAATTGATAAAGGGGCTAAGGTTGATGGATTTATGGCTGATGGTAGAAATACACCTTTAAGCCTAACCGATAATTATTTTGATCAAACTTCATCACTTGAAAAACAAAAAAAACATAAGGACATAATTTTATTACTATTGAAAAATGGTGCTAATCCAGATGAAAAGGTGGTATCAATTTTTGGTGATTCTACACCAGCGTTGCATAGAAACCGTAAATTAATAAAACCATCTTCTAAATAAGAAATTAGTTAAATCAGCCAAGTCTTAACATTATCAATAGACCTGCCTTGGATTAAAAGGTGGTGTCCTCGCCATAAACGAGCATACCACCAAAGCATAGCAGGGAGGCATGTTACCAATAATGTTAGAAATAACAAAATAGAGTTATCTGATATAAATACATAGACTGAACTCTCTATTGAATCTGCTAATGCATTTATATCTGATGTCATATATATAATATGCTTGAATGCAGACATTTCACCAAATTGTACAACAATAAAAGTCATTAAAGAAATAGCAAGCGGAAGAAATACTCCAGTACCTATCCAGAATGTTCTAATCATCCAGCGGTAATGGCTTTGGTAATGGGTATTGACAGTGTATTTGTAGCGACTATAACAAACCAAAGTTGCCCCTATAAAAAAACTAGCAGAAATAATCATTGCTATAGTATATGGAAGCCAAAAAGATACCATTCCTAATGTTAATAGCAAATACATTTGGTTAATATTCTTAGATTCTTTTGTTTTATCTATAGTAATATCCATTTATTTCTTACCGTCTTCCAAATAGTTTCTCTATATCATTTAGTTTAAGCTCTACATAGGTTGGTCTACCATGGTTGCATTGCCCAGAATGTGGCGTTGCCTCCATTTCACGTAGGAGAGCAGACATTTCATCAGTTTTCATTTTTCTACCTGCACGCACTGAACCATGACATGCCATAGTAGAGCATACAGCTTCTAACTTTTCTTTTAAACTTAAAATTTCACCAAAATCAGCAATATCATCGGCTAAATCATGGACTAACTTTTGACAATTAACTTCACCTAATAATGCCGGGGTTGCTTGCACTGATACAGCACCTGCACCAAAGGCATCAATATCAAGTCCAAATTCTGAGAGTTCTTTTGCATGTTTTAATAAACATTCTATTGCAGGCTCATCTAATTCAACGATTTCTGGTATAAGCATTCCTTGGCTTTTTACGGCATTGTTTTGTAGTTCTTTTTTCATGCGTTCATAAACTAAGCGTTCATGGGCAGCATGTTGATCAATTATTACAATACCATCAGCTGTTTGAGCGACTATATATGTATTGTGTAATTGAGCACAAGCAGCACCTAGTGGATATTCATTTATTTGAATATCATCGTTATTTGCAGGTATTACTTCTGGCTCTGACGCTTTAGCTGAAGGCATAATAGGCATAGCAATAGTTGATGGAGCTGGTCTAGATGAAAATGTTGATCGTGAATACCTATATGCAGAACCCTCCATACCCTTTAAATTTTTATAGTTATCTTTGGGTTGAGTGTAGTTGCCTTCCAATTTATCTGTTTCTGGCTGCATAGATTCTAATGTTTGATCAGCAACTGTGGTTGAGGCTCGATGTTTTGCATCTGTTAGAGCATTACGAAGAGCTTTAATAATTAAGCTTCTAATTTCTCTTGGATCTCTAAAGCGAACTTCTGATTTTGCAGGGTGGACGTTTACATCAACTAAATCAAATGGCACATCTAAAAATAAACAAAGCATAGGATTACGATCACGAGCTAAGAAATCGGCATATGCTGCTCTTATAGCACCATTTAGCAATTTATCTTTCACTGGTCTGCCATTAACAAATAAATATTGGTATTGAGCAGTGGAACGATTAAGCGTAGGAAGTGCGGCAAAGCCACGGATTGAAGCTCCTTCATTCTCTAAAGAAACTTGCATAGCATTATCAGCAAATTCCTTACCCATAATGTCAGAAAGACGCTTTAGTCCATTGTCATCACCTTTATGAACGGTTAGATCAAAAACTTTTTTGTCGTTATGTGTTAAAGAAAAGCCAATATCATGATATGACATTGCTAAGCGTTCCATGCTATCACGAACATGTCGAGCCTCGGTTGGTGGGGTCTTCATAAATTTTAGCCTAGCAGGTGTTGCATAGAATAAATCTCTAACTTCAATTTTGGTTCCACTTTGACATGATACTGGCTCAATATCATGAAGCATGCCACCCTCAACTAAAATCATATGCCCATCAGCGTTTTTTTCATGTAAACGACTAGTAATGGTTAGCCTGCTAACTGCACCAATTGATGCTAAAGCCTCGCCCCTAAAACCTAATGATGATATATGAAATAAGTCTTCGTCTGGTAATTTAGAAGTTGCATGACGTTCAACAG
>JAJFGX010000134.1 GCA_021775895.1 Alphaproteobacteria bacterium
ATTATTATTTTTTTTATTTGCTTTCTGTTCAAGCGATTAAAATGTCGCTATAGTAAAAGCTGTGCTTTAATTGCCCCTAATATTCAACAAAATACGGGCGATTGCAAGAGAAATTATATGTACTATATCTATGCCTGCTTCAAATAAACGGTGAAAAGGTTTTATATCATGGACAAAACAACAATTCTTTCTATCAAGCCAATATTTATTCCCAAAATAGTGGCTGTACAAACGGCGGGCGTTGGTATTATTGGCGCTATTCTAGCTACAGGACTCTCTACTATATTAATATTAATTATATCGATGCTGTTTGGCTTTGTGAAATTTATTGATATTGGAACAGTATCTATGGCTATTTTCTTAGTTAGTATGATTGGGGTTCCAGCATTTCTATATGAATTAAAATGCAGCACTCATGCAGGAACTGAATTTGAGTTCTATGATGATTATATTGATTTTTCTTATTATACAAAACCATTCATGAATCGTAAAAGAGGTCGTTTATATTATAAAGATATTACTGATATGGTTCAGTATTCAAATTTTTATCAAAACTTTTCTGGTTTAAAAACTATACAGCTTCACGCACCTAGCACTGCACTATACGAGAAAGGGCAGAATTTCATTGGTATTCAGATTGAAGACATTAAAATTGGCAAAGGAATAGGCAAAAAGATTCAAGCTTTATTAGATAAATCACACGCACCTACTAACAGCATTGATAATGAAGAATAAAGCAGTAGAAAAACCAATATTTCAAATTAAATCACGATTTAACCCTTGGGTTGTCGCATATTCTTACCCTATACGTATTATAGGGACTCTTTTATTGCTTTTGTTCATGATGCCTGAACTTGCTAAATTATTTGCTTTTATCACAGGTTTAGGTGGATTTTTATCTTACCTGTTATCCGCAATAACCGTAGCCTTGATAGCTTTTTGTGGGCCATTATTAATGACTTGGCTGGATTACAAGGTCACTACTTATTCTTTTTATAAAGACCGTATCGAATTTATCGATGGCTTTTGGGTGCGAGAAAAGCTAACAATTCGATATAAGGGATTTACAAAAGTTGTTCCAAAAGTAAACATTATTCAAAAGAAATATAAGCTTGGAAATATATGTTTGATAGCAGAATCTAAACTTATTGGAGCAAAAACCAAAGAGCAAGGTCATGAACTACCAAATATCTATAATCCACAAAAAGTCATAGATAATATTTCAAAATTATTAAATTCTTACAATGGCAGAAGGTTACATGATAATGGAGAGTAGTTGGACTATAAATTTAGAAGATAACACTATAATTTATGGGACTAAAAACTCAGCTAATAAATTTGCAGACTCAGCTATTTTTATAGTACATGGTCTAACAGGTCATATGAACGAATATGCAATAAAAAGAGCCGCCGATTATTTTCATAGTTCCTATGACGTTTATCGCTTTAATCTTTATGATGGTGAGGAAGGTGCTAGGCAACTTATAAATTGTTCTATAAAAACCCATGCAGATGATTTAAATACTGTTTTATCTGAATTCTCTGGACTATATAAGAAAATATTTCTAATAGGGCATAGTTATGGTGGCACAACAATTATGTGTGCAAACCCAAGTAATATTACAGCGGTGAGTTTATGGGATCCTTCTTTCAATTTAAACCGCATTCAAAAAGACTTTGTTCAAATCCCATTTGTAAATAATGATTACTATGTGTTAAATTGGGGTAATTCCTACTTAATTGGTAAAGATATGTACGATGAAGCTGGCAAACTTGATGAAAACGCTTGTATTAATTTAGCCAAAGATTTTCTATCTCCAGTGCAAGTTATCCACGCTGGTGATGGGCTCTATGTTAATGATGAAATTTCTTACCATTCATTCGGTAATAAGAACAATATACGTGATATTGTTCCCGATAGCGTCCATTGTTTCTACGAAAAGAATACATGTGATGTATTACTAGATAAAACAGAAAAATGGTTTATCAAGAATAGTTAGAATTTTTAATTATAACTTAATTTTCTGTTTCGTCATTGCGAGTGTAGCGAAGCAATCCAGTTTTATTCCTGTAACCCTAGATTGCCACGTCGAGCTAATGCCCTCCTCGCAATGACGGAATTACTATAAACTAAAACGGTAAATCTAAGTCAGCTGGAAGACCCATTTCTTGCATGATACGTGCAGTTTCAGTTGCAACAATGTTTTCAGCTTTTTTCTTGCCATCATTAACTGCTGCCATTACTAAGTCTTCTAAAAGCTCGACTTCTTCAGCATTAACAATACCTGGTTCAATTTTTAAAGAGCGTAATTCGCCTTTACCATTAACTATAACATTAACCATACCAGCACCAGACTCTCCTGCAATATCCATGCTTACAACTTTTTGCTGCATCTCGGTCATTTTAGTTTTCATTTCTTGTGCTTTTTGCATCATTTCTGCAATATTAGTCATTATCTTTATCCTTCCTTTATATTAATATCATTAATGTTAGTAATTTTTGCTCCAGGGAATATTTCCAGTACTTCTTTAACAATAGGGTGTGTCACAGCATTTGCAAGCTTTTCTTGAGAGTTATTTTTATCTTCCTCTGCCAGAGTAATATTTTCTGCTGTTTTTTGCTGTTCAGAAACTGTGGATACAACCCATTTTATTCCTGTCCATTCAAATAATTTTTTAGCTACTTGATTTGATGTTTTGCTATCTCCTGCACTATCAAAACATATCTCAACCATACCTTGTTCAAATTTAATCGGAGTCATGAAATTATAAATTTGGTTATATAATAGCATTTCAAGGTTATCTTTGAATATATTAGCTAATTCACGAAAGTTATTTATCGCAAACTCAGTACTTTCAGGCTCATTATTTAGAGTTTTTTTTTGAGCCAAATCCTCTATATTTTTATTATCTAGATTATTTTCCAGTTCACTATCTTGAGGTGTCTTTTTTAATAATTCAATCATCTCATTTGGCAACGGAAGCTTAGCTGCATAGCTAGCTCTGATTAATATCATTTCCAATGCTTGTTGCATTGATGGTGCGATTTTAAGCTCTTCATGACCTTTAAATAAAATCTGCCATAGTCTTGTTAAGGCTGGAATTGATAGCTCTGTAATTAATTTCTGACCTCGCACTTTTTCTGTCTCAGGTAAAAAACTAACTTCAAGCGTATCAGGTGCAGTCTTACCTTTGGTTAAAAGATGTGTGATACTTAATAAATCTTTTATAATGCTTTGAGGGTCACCGCCAGCAACATATAACTTATCAAGGATATTAAGTGAATCTTCAACTTTTCCACCAATTAAAGCCTCAAATAAATCAAATAACTGGCTACGATCAGACAGCCCTAACATTGTTTGAACTTCTTTTGCTGTAATTCCACCATCAGCAAGGGAAATAGCTCTATCCATCAAGCTAAGCCCGTCCCTAACAGAGCCATCTGCGGCTTTCGCAATCAAGGCAATAGCCTCATCTTCTGCCTCTATCTTTTCCTTTTCTAACATATCCATGAAATATGTTTGCAGTGTATCACTATCAATACGTTGTAAATCAAAGCGTTGGCAACGTGATAAAATAGTCACTGGCACTTTGTTGATTTCTGTGGTTGCAAAAATAAACTTCACATGTGCTGGAGGTTCTTCCAAAGTTTTAAGCAAAGCATTAAAAGCAGATTTAGATAGCATATGCACTTCATCAATAATATATACTTTGTAACGTGCTGAAGTCGGTGCGTATTGCACAGAATCTATAATATCACGAATATCTTCAACTTTATTTTTAGAAGCCGCATCAAGCTCTAAAACATCCATGTGTCGTCCCTCAGCAATAGCCGTACAATGAGTACACTCACCACAAGGCTCAGCCGTCACAGAACCAGCACCATCTTTGCCAATACAGTTAAAGGATAAAGCCAGAATACGTGCAGTTGTTGTTTTACCAATTCCACGTACCCCTGTTAGCATAAAGGCGTGTGCGACACGATCCATAGCAATTGCATTAGTTAAGGTTCGAACAAGAGCATCTTGACCGATTAATTCAGAAAAATTATGTGGGCGATATTTACGAGCAAGTACAAGATATGGAGTGTTGTCTTTAGATTCTGCCATTGTATAGTAGTTCCATACCCTAAAAAATATTAAAGAAGGCTGAACAGCGACCCAGCAAAACTAACTACGGCTGCTTTCTTTCGAATCTGACCGAATTCGCAAGCAAACTGCCCACTGCCAACCTTCCATTTTGTAATATCGCTGGATTCGTATAAAAATGCAAGATTAATTATAATTAATACAAAGATGGAATATTAGCTTGACATACTTCTGTGTAAATGTTATGTCTATTTCTTGCGGATAATCTTAATAATTAGGAAGATTAAAAAAAACAATGTATAGAGAATACAGCAGAAGAAACACAGAAAAAGAAGTAAACGCTATAGTTTATCCACTATATGCTTTAAGACATCAATTCTCTAATTTTGCAATTAAGCACGAAGGAAAAATGGCTTCAGGTGTTGCAGTATTATGCACAGTAGGAGCTATGATTGGTTTAGCTAATCTTGGGCTTGAGACTGAAGATAATATAGAATCTAAATATGCGTCTAGAGCATTAGAACGCGTAGAAAATGAAACACTAAATTTATCTCAACAAAAAGATGCTATTGCTAATATAAGAGAACAACAAAAATTATTGGAATTTGGTGAAGGTGATGTTCCTTTGCCAGAGCTAGAAGCTCAAGAAAGTATGTATATTGAATCACTTAAAGATGATGCCGAAAAAACCCTAAGATATATTTTTACAAACGAAGACTTATCTGAAGAGCAAATAAGTGATGCTTGGAATAATATTTCTGAAGATATAATAAGACCTGCATCAATTACTGATGAGTTTGAGAATGATTATGATTTCGCACTTATAAGGGAATGCAGAACAGAATTCGATACAGGTGTTAATAAAATATCAAGGACTGAGCTTGCAGGTAAAATCGACCAATGCCTTGAAAATAGTAAGAACGTTTCGATTAACTTAGCTCCGCTCGGAGCATTTATGCTTTTGATGTTTATACCCTCAATGATATTTTCTGAAAGTGATACTACAGAAAAATGGGCAAGAGAAAAACCAATTAAAAGAGCCAAAGCAAAACCCAAGAATTGGTAGGTAACAAAATGTATTATAAAGCAAGCGAATTAAAGAAAATCTTTGAAGAATCCAAAATTGAAGAAGAAAAGACTTTACATGATAGCCGTGCTGAACATGTCACATCTTTGTTAAGTGAAGCCATTCATGAGATACAAAAAATAGGCATAGATGTTAAATTAGATTTAAGAGGTGGCGGCAACCCTAAGGCTTTTTCAATGGGAATACAAAGGTGTCCATTACATGGTTATTTAACCTGTGATGGGGCAAAGTATTTAGTCGCTCTTTCTACAAAAGAAGCTGGCTCTGATAAAGATTGCCTTAAATTAAAAATATCAATTTTTGATTTAACAATAGGTACAGGTCTTGGTAAAGTTGACGTAAGTGATGATTATGGTGTTTTTGATTTAGAGAAAGAGGATAGCATCAAACATTTCCAAAAGAGAATTATAGAAAAAGCCTCCCGTATGCATGCAATGCGTAAAGCAGATGTTGCAGGCTCGCTTACAGGTCGCAAAACCACCAATTTATATTCAACTAGAGAAATCAATATTAAACATTAAAAAGTATCACATTCCGCCAGCACTGGGAGTTTTTTTATTGTTATACGCAGGTGATACTTTTGCAGTTAATGGTTTTGTTACTTCTTTAAGCCATTTTGCAGCATCTTGATCAATTTCCTCTAACTTAGGTAATAGATTAGCTTGAACTTCTGCATGATAATTATTCAACCAATTACGTTCTTTTTCTGTTAAAAGATCATTCTTAATTAAATTTATATCAATTGGAGCCATGGTTAATGTTTTAAATTTCATAGTATCAATTTCGGCAGCTGCATCAAACTCACCGCACTCAACCAGCACAAGGCTTTCTATACGAATTCCATATTTTCCATCTTCATAATATCCTGGTTCATTTGATACTATCATGCCTTCTTTTAATGGTACTGTGGTTGATGGGTAAAGACCTTGCGGGCCTTCATGCACAGATAAATAACTACCAACTCCATGCCCTAGGGAATGTGGATAATTTAAACCAACTTCTTTTAAAGCTTCTCGTGATATTTTATCAAATTCTGCACCTGTAGTACCTTCAGTAAATTCTTGCATTGCTACATTGATATGACCTTTAAGTACTCTAGTGAATCTATCTTTTACTTCATCAGTTATATCACCTACAGCTACAGTTCTGGTAACATCTGTTGTCCCATCTAAGTATTGCCCACCAGAATCTACTAAATATACAGGGCCTGAGTTTAATGGTTTATCTGTTTCTTCACTAACTCGATAATGAATAACTGCTCCATTACTTCCCGCACCTGAAATAGTATCAAAACTAAGCCCTCTAAAGTCGTCGCCTTCTTTTCTAAAACCTTCAAGCATATCAGCGGCACTCATTTCTGTTAAACCAGCAACAACCTCAGGCTTTGATAATTGATACAAGAAACGAGTTAGAGCCACACCATCACGAATATGAGAGCGTATAGTTCCTTGTTGCTCTGTAGCATTCTTGATGGCTTTGGGAAGTTGACACAAAGAGCGTTCTTTGACTATTTCAGCTCCATTATCTTCTAAAACATTAAAAACCTTCACAGGAGTTTTATTAGGATCTAATAGAACAGTTTTATTATTCAATGCTAGAATTTTAAGAGTTCCAACAAATTCGTTAATATCATGAATACGTATATTCTCATCAAAATGCTTATCTAAACTATCAGACAGTTTTCTTTTGTCGATAAATAAATCAACACTAGTATCATCATTAGCAATAGCAAAAGATAAAGGTAAAGGTGTGCATGGTACATCACCGCCACGTATATTTAAAAGCCAAGCTATATCTTCTGGAAGTGTTAATGCAGTTGCATCACATTTATGTTCTTTAAGCTCTGATGCTAGTTTCTGGCGCTTATCTTTAGATGATTTCCCCGCATATTTTGCAGGATGTGGAACCACTGGTGATAATGGTGCTGGAGGCTGATTGTTCCAAACTGCATCAATAGGATTTTTCTCAACTGGCACTAAAACACCACCAGCTTCATTAACAAGAGTATTCAAATCATTTACTGCATTTAAACCATGAAGCCATGGATCGTAACCTATTTTTTTACCAGCACTGACATTTTCTTTTAGCCATTCTGCCAAGTCTTTTTCTCCGCCTATTCTGCCACCACTTTTACGTAAATCAAAAGTATCTGTTGGCACTTCTTTTTCTGATTGTAGCGTGTATCTACCATCAGTTAAGAAAACTGCAGAATCTTTCAGGATAACCGCTTGCCCCGCAGAGCCTCCAAAGCCTGTTATATATTCCAAACGCTCCGCTTGCGCTGATACATATTCACCTTGGTATTCGTCAGATCTTGGCACTATGAAACCATCAATCTCTTGTTCATCCATTTCACTTCTTAAATCTGAAACACGAGATTGAATTGAAGAGTTGTCTTTTTCTTTTGTACTAAATATTTGTGCCTTTAAAGCACTAAGTTGTTCAGAAAACTCTGCATCTTTGGTTATAAGCTCTGTCCATGCTTGTGGGAACACCGAATTTTCAGGCGTTGCTAAAACAGATGAAACAAAATTATAAATATCACTTAATGAATAATCACTACTATGTTCTAACAGCAATTTTTCTAAATTATCATCACCTTTATAACTCATTATTATTTTCCTTTTTAGTTCAGCTTTAGTTTAAGCATGTATATAATATATCCACATAATAACAGATTGTAAAAATAATTGCAAAGATTTTCATTTTAATTGTTTTATTGTTAGCAAAATTTGCTATCTTAGAAGTTGGATTATAAATGTAATTAAGAAATAGAAAAGTAATAAAAAAGCATGGGTATATTAGGAAATATTTTTAAACCTTTTGTTATGATGGCTCGTCAGCCTGTAGAATCTTTTATTCGTTTAGAGACATCTGATAATGAAACAACAATAGTGGCCTCTGACGGTTCTTTAGTCAGCTATCTTAAAATAAGTGGTGCTCGTCAAATTATCGGAGAAGAAGAATATAAGAATATTCTACGTGGCTCTATCGTAAAAATGGGTTCAAGATTTGACCGTCCTGGACATGCGTTGCAAGTTTATTTTATGCGTAGCCCTGAACGTATTCATGAAGAAGTTAGAGGAATGTTGCGTCCCAACCATATGGCTTCTCGCAATGTTGGGCTTGAAATTGATGATATTTTTGAAGAACGTGCAAGGCACTTACCTAATTTTTTAGCATCAGAAGAAATATATTTTGTTTTGTGGACAAGAGCTAGCTCTCTTACAAAATCTGATATGCAAAGAGAAAAAAGAGCTGCAAAAGAAATAAAATGGGTTAAATCAGATGATGCGCAATACCCATATGCTGCAATAGCTGCTTTGCGGAACAGGCATAACAGTTATGTTGGTTCAACTCTAACTGCCTTATCTGAAATGGGAATACACTCTAGCTTGATGGAAGTTCATGATGCCTTATGTGCTGTTCGCTCCAATTTATATCAAGATGGTGTAAATAGTAGTTGGAGACCATGTCTGCCAGGCGATAGAATACCACCACGTATGCCAGAGAGTAAGCGCGATATGTCTGCCATTTTATGGCCAACTTTAGCATCTCAAATATCCACTAAGTCTGCACGCATAGTTAATGATCGTATAGTTGAGATGGGCAAATACCTATGGGGCGGTATTGACATGGTACTTGCACCTATGGAACCTAGCCCTTTTCCACAATTATTAGGTAGATTATCTGAAATGAAAATACCTTTCAGACTTTCTTTCTTAATGGAAGGTGGAGGAGCACAGAGTGTTGCTGCTCTTGGTTTTATAGCATCTATTCTAGCGATTACTAATGCAGAGAATAAACAAATTAAAGAATCTATCGAAGGACTAACCGAGCTTGCTCGTAGTGAACCTGTTGTAAAATTACGTGTTTCTTTAGCAACATGGGCTCCAAAAGGTGACATAAATTTATTAGAAGAGCGTATATCTCTTTTAACTCAAGCAACCGAGAGTTGGGGGTATTGTCAAGTTTCACAAATTGCAGGAGATCCATTAGATTGTGTGATGTCATCAGCGATGGGAATTGCTTGTGCATCTACAGCACCACCCGCGATAGCACCAATGTACGAAGTTATGAAATTACTTCCATGGCAAAGAGCATCAAGCCCTTTTTCTGATGGGGCAATTTTATTTAGAACTCCAGATGGTCGTGTTTGGCCATATCAAACAGGTACAAATATAACAACAACTTGGTTTGACCTTGTATTTGCACAACCAGGTGGTGGTAAGTCTGTTTTGATGAACACACTTAACCTTGGAACATGTTTGAATGCTGGTATGTCACGTTTGCCTTATGTTGCTGTTATTGATATTGGGCCATCTTCAGCTGGACTAATTTCCTTGATTCGTGATGCTCTACCACCAACTAAAAGACATGAAGCCGTTTCTTTCCGACTGCAAATGACGAAAGATTTTGCAATTAATCCTTTTGATACAAAACTTGGGCTTCGTTATCCTATGGCTAATGAACGTAGCTATCTAATTGAGTTGATATCATTGCTTTGTACCCCAGCTGGTCACTCAGAACCATACGATGGTATTACACAGTTAGCTGGTTTTGTCGTAGATGAAATGTATCGTTTCCGTTCTGATGAAGAAGCAAACGCAGAACCTAGAAATTATTTACCTAGAGTAGACACTCTCGTTGATGAAGTATTGCAGAAACATAATATTCAGTTAGCCGCAGGGGCTTACTGGTGGGATATTGTTGATGAATTTTATGATCGTGGTTTAACTTACGAAGCGGCAATGGCTCAACGTAATGCTTGTCCTATTTTAAGTGATGCGATTACAGCGGCACGTCGTCCTCAAATTAGAAATTTATTAGAAGACACGCAAATTGGAGCAAGTTCAGAGGGTGTTATTCACGCTTTCGAGCGAATGATAACCTCTAGTGTGCGTGAATTCCCGATTTTAGCAACTGTTACTCAATTCTCATTAGCAGAGAATAGAGTTTGCTCATTAGATTTGGCGGATGTTTGCCCACAAGGAAATGAAACAGCAGAACGTCAAACTGCTATCATGTATATGTTGGCACGTCATGCATTGGTGACAAAATGGTGGATTAATGAAGAAGTTCTTGCCTTAATGCCAGAAAAATACCGTCCTTATCATGAAGAGCAATTGCGTGATATTGCTGAGACCCCAAAGCGTATTTGTTATGATGAATTCCACAGAACTAGTGGTTCTAAATCAGTTAGGTCACAGATTATTCGTGATGTACGTGAGGGACGTAAACGTGGAATTCAGATTATTCTAGCCTCACAGCTTTTAGAAGATTTCAGCGATGATATGGTTGATTTAGCCACAGGTGTTTGGATATTAGGTGCAGCCGTTAGTGATAGATCTGTTGATGAGGCACAATCTCGCTTTGGATTAACTGACACAGCTAGATGGATTATAAGAAACCGCCTTACAGGTCCAAGAGGAAGTGGTGGGCCTTGTTTGCTTATTTTGGGAACAACAGATGGTAGATACGAGCAGCATTTGATTAATACGCTTGGGCCAATTGAGTTATGGGCATTTTCAACCTCAGCTGAAGATGTTGCCATCAGAAATAGGCTGTATTCACGTTTAGGTGCAACCCAAGCCCGCCGTTTATTATCTGCAAACTTCCCAGGAGGCTCTGCAAGGTCAGAAATTCGCCGTAGAGTGGCTGACTTGGCTGAAAAAGGTGAAATGGAGAAAGCATCAGTTAGTGCGGTAATTAATGGCATGGTTGAAGATCTGGTTACTAGTGTTAGAGCCTCACTGTTAGAAGAAAAAACGTAATCTATGGATTTTTTTGCCTTAGGGGTTAGCTGTAATAACATTTGACCTCATTTACAAATCTTTATATGCCATAAACCCACATAGACAACTTGACATAATGCAGAAAGTTTGCTATTATTAATTCATAAATTCAATAATGAAGTTGATACTTGATTTGGTAATAGTGCTATGTACAAGAAACTGAAAAAGCAAAATGGCGAGACGTTCGCACGAACAATCAGGGATTAC